>DASXHY010000576.1:0-3380 GCA_036488095.1 Verrucomicrobiia bacterium
CTGGCGGGCTATTTTGATTTGGCGAAACGATTCGGCGTGCGCGTCGCCGGCAGCGCCGAAGCTGGCTATGACGAAAAAACATTTTACGACACGCCCCTGTTAGGAAATCTCGTCTGGGGCGATTTGGAATTCGGGCAAAAAGGCGAAGGCATCGGCCGCAAATCGTTCGTCTCAAAACTCGTGAGCACCGACATGACCAAAATCATCAACATCACCCCGATGATGAACCATAATGAAGCGGGCGTGTTCGGGAATCTATTCAGCCTCGCGACCGGCAGCGTCGATAATTTCGCGCGCTTCGAATCTGATCCCGACCGGATGGCGCGCGCCGTGCCCGAGATCTTTGCGCTGCCCGCGTTAAGCGACCGCGTGGCGTTGAACATCACTGACGCTCTGATTTGCCAGTATGAAGGCGAGGAACGCAGCCTGTTGCATTATTCCGCCATTTTGAATCAACTCCGTTTCAGCCGCGATCCTGTCGCGCTCGATGTGCTCTCGCTGCAGGAACTCGACCGCCAGCGCAATCTCGCCGGCGCGCCGGTGGTAAAAATCAATCACGACCTCTACGACAATGCCGCGCTGTTGGAATTGGGCGTCGGCGACGTGAAACGAATCGATATCACGGAGCTGAGGTAAAATCGGCGCGGTGAACCTGGAAATGGGGAGCGCGCCCGCCTCGGGCGCTGTGAGACGCGCCCTCGCGGCTCACTTTGAGGCATGAAATCATGCCACCGTTCAGTGCCTTCCCACGCCGCAGATGTTCGGCGCGAGGCGCACCGAACGGCAGCCGTGGCGGCTGCGCTCCCCCTGCAATTCGGCCGGCTCTACTCCCCGCCGCCCGACGATTTGTCACCCTGATACCTCTCTAGCGTCATTTTCATCGCCCCCTGCGAGCTGCTGTCGGCAGCGTCCACGGCCTTTTGTTGGGTCGCGATGGCTTCATCCTTCTTGCCGTTCATGAATTGAATGCGGGCCAGAGTATCCAGAATATGGGCGTCTTTTTCCATGGCCGCCTTGTTGCCGCGCTCCGCAATTTTCTCCGCCAGCGCCAGGTCGCGTTTTTGCAATCCCGGCCGCATCGCCAGAGTCCACGCCAGCGTATTTTGCAGCCCGGCATTATCCGGGTTCGCCTCGCTGACCGACGCCGCAACGCGGTAACCCTCGTCATATTTCTTCTGCGCAAACAAAAGATCCATCCGCATCATCTGCGGGGTTAATTGGTCTTCCGGCATCGCCTTCGCAAGCGCATCCACCGCGACGTTGGCATCGTCCCATTTCTCGTTCTTCATCGCATCGGTAAACGTGGCGGAAAGTTTCATAATCTGCCCCTGGACCGCCTGCTCTTTATCATAGTCCGCAGCCGCCTTGGCCATATCATAATGATCCGTCAGGACGTCCTCCCAAAGTTTCTCTGTCATCTCCATTGGATGGCCGATCCAGGCCACGACGCCTTTTTTATTGATGATAAAAGCGCAGGGAATGCCGTGCCGATCCGCCGCCTCCATCCACGCGGTCAACATCGCGCCGTTGGTTTCCGTGCTTTTATCGTCGAGCGCGACGCGATAAGTCATGTTAGTCCCCATTTTTTTTATAAACGGCGCCACGCCAGTCTCGTCTTCTTCCCGCACGTTTTGGCCAATCACCACCACACCTTTGTCCTTGAACTGCTGGTAAAGCGCGTTGATCTGCGGAATCGAAGCACGACACGGGCCGCACCACGTAGCCCAAAATTCCACGATATACACTTTGCCCGGCTCGAATTCCTTCACCGGCTCGCCTTGCGCCCAGCTCGCCACCTGGAGTTTCGGAGCGGGATCTCCGATTTTGAGCGCGGCATTTGCGGAACCGGCCAGCGCGAAACCGGCCGCCAATGAAAGCAACGTGCGGATTTTATTTTTCATAGTGATCTCTCGCTTTCCGGACGCTTTAAGTGGTCTGGCAGCGTCCGAACCTGCCCTGAGCCGTTTATACTCCGCCCAAGGGCGACCGCAATAACAATCGGCGGCATTCTGGTCTGCCCTTGAATAACCCCTCAATTCATCAGCTTCTCCTGTAGGTAGGTCATGGTCAGCGCCGACGTGCGCGCCGCTTGTTTCAGGTCAGCACCCGCGCCATGTCCGCCCTCAGTATTCTCGTAGTAGAGAAACGGCAGACCAAGCTCCTCCATGCGTGCGGCGAACTTGCGCGCATGTTGGGGACCCACGCGGTCGTCCTTGGTGGTTGTAAAAATAAAAGGCTCTGGATACACGATGCCGCGGCGCAGGTTTTGGTACGGCGAGGTCTTGAGCCAGAACGCCTTGACCGCCGGATCGGCATTCACATCGCCGTACTCGCCCTGCCAACTGGCTCCCGCCGCGATTTTGGAAATGCGAATCATGTCCAGCAGCGGAATCGAGATGACCACAGCGCGCCACAATTCGGGATGTTGCGTGAGCTCCACGCCCATGAGTAGGCCGCCGTTGGAGCCGCCCTGGATGCCCAACCGCCGTGGCGAGGTGATTTTCTTTGCGAACAAATCTTTTGCCACAGCCGCAAAGTCGTCGTAAATGATCTGCCGCTTCACTCCAATCCCTGCTTCGTGCCATGCCGGCCCGAACTCGCCGCCACCCCGAATGTTGGCCAAAACGAAAGCGCCGCCGCGCTCCAACCAAAGCTTGCCGATCTCGCCTGAATAAAACGGAGTCCTCGCAATCTGGAATCCGCCGTACGCCGTCATCAGCGTAGGCGTTGAGCCGTCAAGCGCGGTGTCTTTTTTGTGAACCACGAAATAAGGAATTTTCGTTCCATCGCTGGAAGTCGCTTCGAACTGTTCGACCACATCGTGGGAAGCATCGAACTTCGGCGGCAGCGTCTTCACCGTGCGCAGCGCCCCCGTGTCGCTATCCGCCAGCCACAAGGCGCTCGGCGACAGAAACCCGGACACGTTGATGAAGGCGCGATTGGACTTGATATCTGCAGAGCCGAAATTTATCGAGACGTTCTGTGGCAAATCCAGGGGTTCGCGCTTCCAGCCATCGCCAGACGGCGTGTAAACAAATGCCCTCCCCTGCACGTTGTCGAGGACGCCAATCAAAAGCTTGTCCCGCGTGGAATTGATTCCGTTCAGCGCTTCGCGTGGTCCCGGCGCCCAAATTAGCGCGGGTTGGAGCGCGCCGGGCGACGCCTTGGTGGCGGCAAGCTCGGTCTGGACCACCGATCCCGCCTCGAACGTCTTCCCCGCCGCAGACCAGGCTTCGTCGAGGTGCACGATGACGCGTCCCTGCACGAGATCCACCACAGTCGCCTTGGCCGGAATGTTTAACCGCTCCGCTCCGTGGTCCGTCAGCACGAATTCTTCACTGCGGAAAGTATCGAGTGAACGATTGATGCGCGTCAACGAA
>DASXHY010000589.1:0-11990 GCA_036488095.1 Verrucomicrobiia bacterium
CCGCCTTGACAGATTTGAAACGCTAGGAATTCTTGGTCAATTTGGTCAAAACCTCCTCGGCTTTCATTCCAATTAACTTGACCACCTTGTGCCGCGACGTTTGCCCACGCACCAATTCCACGGCATTGCGCGGGCAATCCAGCGTCTCTGCCAGGAATCGAATCAGTGCTTCATTCGCCGCAGAATCCACCGGCGGCGCCGTCACTTTGACGCGCAGTTCGTTTCCCAAAGCTTCGCCGATCTCATTGGCCGAAGCGCGCGGTTGCAATTTTATCGAGAGCCAAACGCCATCAGCCTGGGCGCGCAAATAAGTCGGCAATGACATATAATAATGGGCAAATCGTAAACGAATCCTTCCCGCGCGTCACGGCAACTGCTACACTCCCTCATGCCGCCAACTGATATTTCAAAGATGCTGGGAAGTCCAAGCGCGTTGGCTGCCTCCATCATTTGGGGCGCCTTCGGCTCGGGCTTTTTCATTTACGGTTGGAAACAGAAATCCACCGTGCCGCTCTGCGGCGGAATCGCGCTGGTGGCCGGCTCCTATTTTTTTGCCAATTCCGCTCTCATCATGTCTCTCTTCAGCGTTGCCGTTATTGCTGCCATCTTCTGGCTGAAAGGACGCTACTGATCGAGAACGAGGCGACGCTCGGCCGGGGATAAGACCTTCCATTTTCCCGGCTCAATCCCGCCCAGTTCAAATCGTCCAATCCTCACGCGCACCAGTCGCAAAGTTGGATGCCCAATGGCCGCCGTCATTCGCCGGACCTGCCGGTTTTTTCCTTCAATTAATTCCAACCCCAACCAGCATGCCGGCACGGTTTTGCGAAAGCGAATCGGCGGTTCGCGCGGCGGCATTTCCGGCTGCGGTTCCAGCATCCACGCCCGGCAGGGAAGCGTCTTCCGTTCCTGCACAAGGACGCCATTTGCCAAATCGCGCAACGCCTCTGCCGGGGGGATGCGTTCCACTTGGACCCAATACTCGCGTTCATGCGCCTGTTTCGGATGCAACAGCCTTTGGTTCAACTCCGGCTCATCGCTCAACAACAGCAGCCCTTCCGAATCCGCATCAAGCCTGCCAATCGGGTAAATGCCCTTCGGAAACCCAAACTCCGCCAGCGTGCGATTCGGCGAGCCATCCGGTGTGAACTGGGAGATCACTCCGTAAGGTTTGTTGAACGCTATCAGCATCCCGCAAATTGTTATCACCGGCGGTCCAAAGCACAAAGAAAACGTTCCTCGTCTCCACGGGAACCCAAAGCGAACCCGCCACTTCTTCTCCCTCTCCCATCGGATGGGAGAGGGTCGGGGTGAGGGTTGCCCTGCCTAAACTTTGCTTTGTATCTTCGCGCCTCGCCGGTTAATTTGCGGTGTGATTCGCAACATTATCTTCGATTGGTCCGGGACGCTCGTCGATGATTTGCCCGCCGTGTGGAAGGCCACCAATTATGTCCTGGCGCAATCGGAGCGCGCGGAAATGTCCCTTGAGGAGTTTCGCGCCGAATTTTGCCTTCCCTTCACCTCGTTTTACGACAAATACACGCCGCACGTGCCGCTCCCGCAACTGGAAACCTGGTTTCACAGCGAATTCAAACAGGCGCAGGATTCCGTCTGCGAACTTCCGTACGCACGCCGATTTCTCGAATTCTGCCGCGAACGCAAAATCCGCACCTTCCTGCTCAGCGCCGTGCACGAGGACCACTTCGCCGTGCAAGCCGCCGTTACCGATTTCGGAAAATATCTCGACAAGCCCTACCTCGGTGTGTGGGACAAACAAAAAAAAATCCACGACATCCTCGAAGAAAATAAACTCGATCCCGAGGAGACACTCTTCATCGGCGACATGCAGCACGATATCGAGACCGCCCGCCACGGCGGAGTGCATTCCTGTGCCGTGCTCACCGGCTACAACACCCTGACACAATTGCGCGCGGCCAGGCCCGAGATGATCGTCGAGCATCTCGGCGAATTGCGGCACATCCTTGAGCAAAACGGGATGAACCTCAAACCGGCCGCTGAGCAATCCGAGGAAACGCATCCGCCCATCTCTACGGTCGGCGGGCTGATTTTTAACCAGGCCGGCGGGGTGCTGATGATTCGCACCCATAAATGGTCCAACCTCTGGGGCATCCCGGGCGGAAAAATAAAATGGGGCGAGCCTTCCGAGGACGCTTTGCGCCGCGAAATTAAGGAGGAAACCGATCTGGACATTGATGATATTCAATTCGTTCTCGCGCAGGACTGCATCCACTCAAAAGAATTTTACCGCGACGCGCATTTTATCCTGCTCAATTACACCTGTCGTTGCACTAGCGAGCCGCATGTGCGTTTGAACGAAGAAGCGCGCGAATTTCGCTGGGTCACGATGGACACCGCGCTCCAGATGGAAATCAACCAGCCTACCCGAAAACTATTGCAAGCCGTCCAGGAAAACCGGACGAAACACTCGAACGTTTGAAGAAATATTGCCGCCATGTCTCGCATCAGCATTGTTGATCTGGAAGTCTTCTATCAGGTGGGCGTGACCGAGGAGGAACGCGCCAAAGCGCAGCGCCTGCTCATCACGGTCGAAATGGACCTCGACTTTTCCACCGCCTCGATGAGCGATCGCGTCGAGAAGACCATCAACTATTTTGACGTCGCGCAGGAGTTGTTGAAGTTTGGCCAGGGACGCAATTGGAAATTGCTGGAGAAACTCACCGCGAACATCGCCGATTTCATCATGGTAAAATTTCGGCCCGAAGCTGTGACCGTCGAGATAAAGAAATTTCCGATTCCCCAGGCCCGCCACGTTTCCGTGGCCCTGACGCGCACGCGTTCGTAAGTTCAGCCGGGAACGCCGCTGATATACGTTTCCAACTGGTGAATCGTGCTGCTTTGCGCGCTAATAATCCAATTCACCAGGTCGCCGATGGAAATCACCCCGATGATTTTGTCGCCAGCAAGCACTGGCAAATGCCGCACTCGGCGCTCCGTCATGAGCCTCATGCATTCCTCGATCGTGTGCTGCGGTGTCACGCTGAACACCCGGTCAGGAATGATCTCGCGCACCTTCAATTCCTTCGAGGATTTCCCTTTAAGCGCAACTTTGCGGGTGTAATCGCGTTCGGAAATGATGCCAACGAGTTTGCCGTGCTCGGTGACGAGCAACGCCCCGATATTTTTATCGGACATCAATTGAATCGCCTCGAAAACTGTGGCGTCCGGGGCAATCGTCCAGACAGTTGCACCTTTGTGGTCGAGAATTTCGTTAATGGAGCCGGTGGGAATCATGCGGAATCTCCTGGGGTAATGACGCAACCGTGGCTTGAGAAGCATTGCGCCACCCGGCGTTTGCTTCGCGCTCTTCCTGGATTTGGTTGCGCCCGTTCATGGCCGTGACCGGTTTTGTCCGGTACAAAAATCTATCACGCGCCCCGGAGATTGGCACTAACTTTTTTCGGGCAAAAATCGCCAAGAGCGACACACACCGCATGCGCCTGCCCGCGACATGAATTCAGCCCAAACGCTGGAACAACTTCTCCCTCTCCCATCGGATGGGAGAGGGCAGGGGTGAAGGCTAGGGTTATCGGAGAGAGACTGGAAAATCACCTTTGCGGGGTACCAATCACAAAGATTTCGCCAAATGATTTTTCACATCACTCGCCCCCGCCACAAGCTCCGTCCGCGTCTTCGAATTGCGGATGCGCGCGTAAGCGTCATTATCGAGTTTCACCGTAAACGCCGCCTTTAATTCCTGTGCGCGCTTGAATTGTTTGTCCGCCTTCGCCGGCGTGAGCGAATACTCCACGGCAAACCCGCCCGCGCGAAGCTCCTGCACGAGCTTCAGCGATTGCTCCCGCAGGCCTTCGTCCTCGACGATCACGAACACGTCCACATTGGTGTCGAACTTCGGCAGCAGCCCGCGCGCCTTGAGCAACTCCAGCAGGACCACGTCGCCCATGCCGAAGCCCAGCGCGGGCAAATTCACTTTTCCGTTGCTCAAGAGCTTGATGAGATTGTCGTAACGTCCACCGCCCGCGATCGCGCGAAACTCGCCTTTGCGATCGAACGCCTCAAAAACCACGCCCGTATAATACGCCAGCCCGCGAATCACGTGGTAATCCACCTTCACGAATTCGCTCATGCCTCGCGCGGCAAGATTATCGAGGATCGATTTCAATTCCGCCGTTGGCTCGCCGCTTTCGATGAATTTGTTTACCTCGACTAATGAAAAGCCCAATGCCGCCAGTTTCTTTTCGCTTTCCGCGGGATCCGCGCGTTCCAGCTTATCGATGACCTGGAAAAATTCGTATTCGTGCTCGCCGCCGCCGGTGGTTGTGCCGGCTTCGCTTTGTTTGGGAGTGTTTAGACCGCGGCCGCGCTCATAAAAATCGTGCCACGCATTACGGCTGCTGAGGCGAATGACAAAATCTTCCGCCGTCAATCCGAAGGACCGCAGCGAATCAATCAACAACGCAATCAATTCCGCATCGGCGGACGGGTCGCTTTCCCCGATGACATCCGCGTTAAATTGAAAGTGCTCGCGCAGCCGGCCCTTTTGCTGGCGCTCGTAGCGGAACAGTTGCGGCACCGCAAACCACTTGATGGGTTTTTTGTAATTTCGCTCGTGGGCTGCCACCATGCGTGCGAGGGTGGGGGTCATTTCCGGCCGCAACGAAATCTCCCGCTTGCCCTTGTCGGCAAAATTATAAAGCTGCCCCACGATTTCCTCCCCGCTCTTCGTGGTGAAAAGTTCCAGCGTTTCCAGCGGTGGACCGTCGTATTCGCGAAAGCCGTAGCGGCGCGACATTTCGCGCCACCTGCTGAAAATCAATTGGCGCGCGTCCGCGCTCCACACGTCCGGGTGCGGCACTGGTTCAGGATAAAAATCGCGAAAACCGGGCAGTCGTTCCATAAATCAGCGCGGAGAGTAAAAGCAGCACCCGCAAAAGAGAAGGTAAATAACGTCGCGAAGGGAAATCACGGACACACCATGCCCCGTCGGGGGTGCAGGGAGACAAAAGATTGGCGAACTAAACCTTCGGCGTCGGCGCGGCGGCGGCTTTCGGGGCGATTTTGATGACTTCCGCGCGCATTTCCTTGCCGGGTTTGAATTTCACCACGCAACGTTCCGGAATAGGCACGTCGGTCGCCGGAGCGTTGGGATTGCGGCCCACGCGCGCTTTGCGGATTTTTACTTCAAAGACACCGAAGTTTCGCAATTCCACCTTGTCGCCTTTGGAAAGCGCTTCCGCGATGTAATCCAATGTTTTTTGAACGACATCGAGTACCTGTTGCTGCACGAGGCCCGTCTCATTGCTGATGCGGGTCACAAGATCACGCTTGGTCAGGGTCATATGGTTGATTGAGTTGTGGCTTTTCCGATTCAGTTAACCCCGGTATAACCTTCTTAAATACAGTGTCAAGCGAGGAAATTCTGTATTTAAGTGACATTCAGCCGCTTAATGAACCGCAGCTATTAGCATTTCAACTAATTATCCACCTCGCAACCCACCGCCGATTGCAATTTGGCAATCCCCTTCGCCTCCATTCGCTCAATCAATCCGTTCACAATACTCCTGCAAATCGAGGGACCTTCATACACCAGCCCCGTGTAAACCTGGACCAACGACGCGCCCGCCGCGATTTTCTCCCACGCGTCCGCCGCGGTAAAAATCCCGCCCACGCCGATGATTGGCAATGTCCCGCGAGTTTGACGATAAAGGTGCCGAATGACCTCCGTGCTCCGCGCCCGGAGGGGGCGACCGCTCAGTCCACCCGTTTCGGCGTAAACGCGCTGCACATCCGCAACAGTCGCCGCCGGACGTGAGATAGTCGTATTCGTGGCCACAATACCTGCAATCTGGCGCGGCCCCACCAGTTCAAGAATTTCATCCAACGCCTCAAAAGAAAGATCCGGCGCGACCTTCACCAGGATGGGCACATCTCCGGAATTTTCGCTTTCCGCTTTCCGCTTTCCGCTTTCCGCTTTCCGCACCTCCTGCAACGCCGCCAGTATTCCGTCCAACGCGCTCTTGTCCTGAAGTTGCCGCAGATTCGGCGTGTTCGGCGAGCTGACATTCACGACGAAAAAATCCAGGTGCGGACGTAACACGCGAAATGAATTCGCGTAATCCTCGGCGGCTTTGTCCAGTGGTGTGATTTTCGATTTGCCCAGGTTCATGCCGACGGGATGTTTAGGCCAGCGTCCGAGCTTCTTCCATTCCACGAGTTTTTCGGCAATGGCCTCGGCGCCAAAATTGTTAAATCCCATCCGGTTCACAATCGCCTCCTCGGGAATCGCCCGGAAAACCCTCGGCTGTGGATTTCCCGGTTGCGCGAGCCACGTGGCCGCGCCCAGTTCGGTAAATCCAAAACCCATCGCCGCCCAAGCCGGCAACGCCTCCGCGTTTTTATCCATGCCCGCCGCGAGCCCGACGGGATTGGGAAAACGCAACCCGAACAACTCGACCGGCAATTCCGGTGCGCCCAGAAAGGACCGCATCGCATCGCAAACCAGCTCATTGCGTCCCGCCCAGGCGAGCATGGCCATCGTGCGATGATGAATGCTTTCCGCATCCTGCGTGAACAGAACGGGCCGGATGGCCGCGCGATAAAACCAACTCATGCGGGGAATCTACGATTTACGATTTACGATTTACGAGCCAAAACCTTGGAATTTACGATTTACGATTTACGGGCCAAAACTGCAGGCCGCGCAAATCCGTTTCACGTAGCGCAGGCTGGCAGCCTGCCGTTTCGCCGACTGGCAGTCGGCGTGGCGTAATCCTGCCCCGCGATGCACGATTCACCCTTGTGGGAGAGGGCAGGGCGTGATGGCTCACCCCTCAACAACTTCCGCCCGTCTCGACTCCACCGGAACCGCATGCCCGTTCATCTCCGCCTGCTGTTTTTCCGACTGCGCCAAAATTTTCTTGTACGTCGCCAGCGCCAGCAACGGCCACGCATTGCGATACATATCGTATTTGAGATAGAAAACTTTTGGGAAACCCGTGCCCGTCGTTTCCAGTTCCGTCCACGAGCCATCCGCATTTTGCGTGCGAATAAGATATTCAATGCCGCGCCGAACGCTCGGCCGATTGGGATCGTCAAACGCGCAAAGCCCCATCACCGCCCACGCAGTTTGCGACGCCGTGCTCGGGCCCTGTCCTTTGAAAACCGGATCGTCGTAAGTATTGCAGCGCTCGCCCCAGCCGCCGTCGGTATGCTGCACGCTTTCCAGCCAATCGCGCGCCTTGAGCAGCCACGACTGGCCCATGTCGATATTGAGCGCGCGCAAGCCGCGCAAAACCTGCCACGTGCCGTAAATGTAATTCACTCCCCAGCGGCCGTACCAAGAGCCATCTGGTTCCTGTTGCTTGCGAATATATTCGAGCGCGTCGGCAATCTGCGAATGGTCCGTGCTCCACTTTTCGTAACCGAGCAATTCCAAAATCCGCGCCGTGATGTCCGCGCATTCCGGATCCAGCATCGCGTTGTGGTCGGCGAACGGCACCATTTCCAAAATGTTCTTCGTGCAATCCTTGTCGAACGCCGCCCAGCCGCCGTCCTTGCATTGAAACGCCATCATCCATTTCATCCCGCGCCGGAAACACTCGTCGCGTCGCGCCGGATTGTCCGTCGGGATTTGCCGCAACGCGAGCAGCACCATCGCCGTATCGTCCACGTCCGGATTCCATTGGTTGTTGTATTCGAACACCCAGCCGCTCGGTTCCACGTCCACCGGGTTCTTGTGATGCCAATCGCCCCGCATGCGAATTTCTTTATCCATCAGCCATTCCGCGCACTTTTTCATCCGCGGATCCTCCGCTGGAACACCCGATTCGCGCATGCAAATGGCTACAATTGCCGTGTCCCACACCGGCGAAAAACACGGCTCGATGCGCACGCTGTCCTCCGTTTCGTGCTCCAGCCTTTTCAATTCCCGCTCCGCCCGCACCACTTGCGGGTGATCATCCGGATAACCCAGCGCCTTGAGCGCGATGAGCGAATTCAACATTGCCGGAAAAATTGCCGCAAGACCATCAGAGCCCTCGAAGCGTTCCAGCATCCATTGCTCCGCTTTTTTCAGCGCGCGTTTGCGGAACGGGTGAATGTTATGTTCGGCGAACCATTCCGCGAACTTGTGCAGCCGGTCCAGCCACAGGAAAAAATTGCGGAACGAAATTTTGTCCGGGTCCGGCGGCAGCGCCAGGTCGCGCTCATGAAAACCATGCGGATATAACTCATCCAGCGTGACGGGATTCTTCGGTGTGCGCGTCGGCTTGTAATGGTTGATGATGGCCAGCGGCACGAGCATCGCGCGCGACCAATTGCTCATGTCCCAGAAATTCACGTGGAACCATTTGCCGATCAGCAACACCTCGCACGGAATCGTCGGCACATATTCCCACGGGAACAAGCCGAGCAGGGCGAGGTAAAGCTTGGAAAAAGTGTTCATCCGCGGCACCCCGCCGAAATTCAGCGCCACTTCCCGCGCGCGCAACATCCGCGGGTCCGTCACCGGCACCCCCGCCAATTTCAACGCCAGGTACGCCTTGATGGTTGCGTTCACCTCCGACGGCCCGCCGTAATAAATATTCCAGCCGCCGTCCGGCAACTGCATCGAGAAGATATGGTTCACCGCCTTGCGCTGCCATGCCAGGTCCACCTTGCCGTTCCAATGGTGATAGGCGACGGTATCGGACACGAGCGTGGAATCGACCATCAACTCACCGACCCAGAAGCCTTCCGGTTTCTGGACGCTGAACAAATAATCCTGCGACCGCCGGATGGCGGCTTCCAAATCTGTTTGGGGTTCGGACGCGGAAATAGTTCGCGGCTTGCCCCCTGAAAGGTTTTCTTCAAACGCGGCAGACACGTTAATACTCTGCGAATCTGTTTCCATGCTGTAAAGGCTTAATCCACGCATCCGTCTGCGATTTTCCGTTTACGATAGACGAGACAATCACTAAGGTTGCGCGGAATTCGTATATCGCAAATCGTAAATGCAATTGCAATTTTGGAAATACCACGCCCTCGGCAATGACTACGTCGTCATGGATCCGGAGGTTTTGCCCGCGCCGCTCACCATCAAGCAGGTCAAAGCGATCTGCCACCGCAACTTCGGCGTCGGCTCCGACGGCATTTTGCTCGGCCCGTTGCCCTCCACCAAAGCGCCGTTTGGCCTGCGCATTTATAATCCCGATGGCAGTCAGGCGGAAAAAAGCGGCAACGGCCTGCGGATTTTTTCGCGCTATTTATGGGACCGCAAGCTCGTCGGAGAAAAAGAATTCGCGATTGAGACCGCCGGCGGAGTCGTGAAATCCACGGTCTTCGATAGCGGAAAAATGGTCCGCGTGGAAATGGGCAAAGTCACTTTCTGGAGTAATGAAATCCCCGTGACCGGCCCTCGCCGCGAAGTCATCAACGAAAAAATTTCCGTTAGCGGTGAGACCTTCACTTTTTGCGCCGCCGCGGTGGGCAACCCGCATTGTGTATTGCCGCTGCCCGAAATCAGCCCCGAAATGGCCAAACAATTCGGCCCGCACATTGAGACACATTCAAATTTCCCCAATCGTATCAACGTGCAGTTCCTAAAAGTTCTCGACCGTGCGAACATTCAAATTGAAATCTGGGAACGCGGCGCCGGCTACACCCTCGCTTCCGGCAGCAGCAGCAGCGCCGCAGCGGCGGTCGCCCACAAACTCGGCCTTTGCGATCGCTCCATTAGCGTCCACATGCCCGGCGGCAAGCTCGCCATCGAAATCAGCAAGGATTTCGATATTCTGATGACGGGACCCGTGACGAAAGTGGCGGAAGGCGCCATCGACACCGAAATCTTCTCCGCCGCCGGGCAGAATTTATAGCGGCCAACGGAACGTCGATGCCCATCCGCGCAGGTGAATATTTTGCCAAAATCTGGCTGGCCAAACCGTCCTTCCTCCACGATTGTATGGGCCGGTTTAGAGAGGAAAATTGATGTTTACAGGAACCTATACTGCAATTGTTACTCCGTTTAAAAACGGAAAAATCGACGAAGCCGCCCTCGCGCGCCTGATTAAAAATCAAATCAAGGCCGGCGTGGACGGCGTCGTGCCCGTCGGCACCACCGGCGAATCGCCCACCGTCGATTACGAAGAGCACCTCCAGGTGATCGCGCTCGCGATCAAGTTCGCCGCCGGCAAAGTCAAGGTGCTGGCCGGCACCGGCGCCAATGCCACGAAAGAGGCGGTTTACCTCACGCGCGAAGCCGAACGTCTCGGCGCGGACGGCTCGCTGCAAGTCGCGCCTTACTACAACAAGCCTGCGCAGGAAGGTTTGTTCCAGCACTTTCGCGAAATTGCGCGCAACACCAAATTGCCCATCATGCTGTATAGCATTCCGGGCCGCTGCGGCATCGAGATCGGCGTCGAAACGGTTCGCCGTCTCGCGGCCTCGTGCAAAAACGTCGTCGGCATCAAAGAAGCCGGCGGCAATTGTGATCGCGTCAGCCAGTTGCGCGCCGCACTGGGGCCGCGCTTTGAAATTGTGAGCGGCGATGACTCATTGACCATCCCGTTCATGGCGGTCGGCGCGCAAGGTGTTATCAGCGTCGCCTCCAACGTCGCCCCGCGCGAAGTCGCGCAAATGGTTAAAGCCTACACTTCCGGACAGACCAAAAAAGCCCTGCAGATTCATCAAAAACTTTTCCCGCTGTTCAAGGATTTATTTATTGAGACAAATCCAATCCCCGTCAAAGCCGCGCTCGCGATGATGGGCCAAATCGAGGAAGAATACCGCCTGCCGCTGGTCCCGATCAGCGACAAAAGCCGCGCCACCTTGCGTGCGACCTTGAAACAGTGCGGTTTGTTATGACGCGAATCATCATCACCGGTTCCAAAGGCCGCATGGGTCAGGCGCTGTTGAATTGCGCCGCGAAGATTCCCGACCTGCAAATCGCCGGCCAGATCGATCAGGGCGACGATCTGGACGCGATCATTGGGAAATGCGACGCGGTCATCGATTTCAGTTCTCACAGCAGCACGCAGGGATTCGCTGAATTGTGCGCCGCGCATAAAAAAGCGCTGGTCATCGGCACCACCGGACATTCCGAAGCCGAGCAATCGAAAATCAAAAGTCATCAATCAAAAATCCCGATCGTCTGGTCGTCCAATTATTCGACCGGTGTGAACACGCTTTTTTGGCTGACCCGCAAGGCCGCTGAAATTCTCGGTACGGCATTCGATTTGGAAATCATCGAAATGCATCACCGCATGAAAAAGGACGCGCCCAGCGGCACCGCAAAATCGCTGGCGGAAATACTGGCCGAAGTTCGCGAACAGCAACTTGAGAAAGTCGCCCGGCACGGCCGCGTCGGGATCGTCGGCGAGCGCACTCCGCCGGAGATCGGCATTCATTCCGTCCGCGGCGGCGACGTCGTGGGCGACCACACCGTCATTTTCGCCAACACCGGCGAGCGTCTTGAGTTGACGCACAAAGCTTCAAGCCGCGACACATTCGCGAACGGCGCCTTGCGCGCCGCCCAATGGGTCATCAATCAGAAGCCCGGCATTTACGATATGCAGGATGTGCTAGGGTTGAAATCATAGGCAATTAGTAAATCGGAGGGACCGGAATGCCCGTTTTGCGGTTCAGCGAGTGACATACAGAACATGAAACGCTTTATTCAATCCACGCTGGCTGCGTTGAGACTTGGCTCTGGTTCTTCGAAATCGGTCATTCTTACCCCGACGCAATTCACGACCGAATTTGCTGAGGCCATGCGCAAATCAGCGCCCGGGTCGAGAATTGAAATTGTCAAGGACAAGGAAATAAAAATCACAACTGCGGAAGGACGGGAATCCACGGCTTTTCTTGACAACGCTTATGATACCTACTGCCGAAACCCAGAATCTAAAAGTGCTGTCGTTAAAAGTTTTGTCTCCGCTGGCCTGGAAACGGTCGGAACGGAGACACCGGAGATTGATCGGGCTCGTATTGTTCCCGTGATTAAAGACCGGGGCTGG
>DASXHY010000620.1:0-2259 GCA_036488095.1 Verrucomicrobiia bacterium
CCATTTTTGCCGCAATTTCCCGGGCGTGCCGGACCAAATCTAGGTCCTCCACCAGGTCGCCGAAGCGAAAATTCGGCACTCCGCTTTGCTCCTTGCCCAGCAATTCTCCCGGCCCGCGCAGCTTCAAATCCGCCTCTGCGATCTTGAAGCCATCCGTGGTATCCTCCAAAACCTTCAGCCGCGCGCGCGTCGCCGGGTCGTTCGCGTCCGAAATCAAAATGCAAAACGACTCGTGCGCGCCGCGCCCAATCCGCCCGCGCAACTGGTGCAATTGGGCCAGGCCGAACATTTCTGCATTTTCCACCAGCATCACCGTCGCGTTCGGCACATCCACACCGACTTCAATCAGCGAAGTTGCCAGCAGCACGTGCGTTTTGCCGGAGCGAAAACCGTCCATCACCTGTTCCTTTTCGCGCCCGCTCAATCGCCCGTGCAACAAGCCGACGCGAAACGGCCCGAGCAATTTTGCCAGGTTCGCAAACTCCTTCGTGACCGCCTTGATGCCGCTGTCGCCGGTGTCTTCCACCCGCGGATAAACGACGTAGGCCTGCCGGCCCGCGCTCAATTTTTCGCGAACGAACGACCACACCTTGGGCAGCTTGTCCGCCGCGCGAACGAGCGTTTTCACCCGCCCGCGGCCGGGCGGCAATTCATCAATCGCCGAAATATCCAACTCGCCATAAAGCGTCAGCCCCAGCGTGCGCGGAATCGGCGTGGCCGTCATCACGAGCAAATGCGGATAATGGCCCTTGCGAACCAGTTGCTCGCGCTGCGTGACGCCGAATTTGTGTTGCTCGTCAATAACCACCAGGCCAAGGCGCGGAATCTCAAACCCGCTGGTAAGGAGCGCATGAGTGCCAATAAAAAGGGTCGAGGGTCGAGGGTCGAAGCGCGATCGGTCTTGTCCCTCGCCCCTCGCCCCTCGCCCCTCGCCGCTCTTCCTGCTGCCCGTCTGCAATTCCACGTTCACGCCGAGCGGGCGAAGCCATTTTTCAAAATTACGAAAATGTTGTTCGGCCAGAATTTCGGTTGGCGCCATCAGCGCCACGTTGAACCCGCTCTCGATGGCCATCAACGCCGTACACGCAGCCACGGCCGTTTTGCCCGAGCCGACGTCGCCTTGCAGGAGTCGCCGCATGGGATGCGCGCCGCGCATGTCCGCGCGAATCTCGCGCAGCACGCGCGTTTGCGCGTCGGTCAATTTAAAACCCAGCGTCGCCAGGAACGGTTTAATGAACCGATTGTCCCCGCCGCACGGAAGCGCCTCAGCATTGGCTTCAAATTTTTTCCGACGCTCGCGGATTTGCAATTGCAACACCACAAACTCATCCAACGCCAGCCGCCGCCGCGCGATTTCGACATCCGAAAATTCCTCCGGGAATTGGATCATTCTTACCGCATTCGCGCGCAGAGGCAGGTTTGTAGTTCCGCCTTTAGGCGGTCCCTGCTTTCCCGCGCCGCCTAAAGGCAGTACTACAAACGGCTCCGCAATTTCCCCCTCGAACTTCTCCAACGCCCGCCACACCAACGTCCGCATCACCCGCGCCGTCAATCCTTCCGTCAACGGATGAATCGGCGCGATGCGGTTGACGTGAATGAATTCGTCATCGTCCGGTTCCACGAGTTCGGTTTCCGGATGATCGATGGTGCGAGGGCGCAGCGAATCCACCTTGCCGAACGCGACAAACTCACGCCCGACCGCGAAGTAATCCTCCATCCACGACTGCGCCTGCCACCAGCGGCAATGCAGCAGCGCGGTGCCGTCATCGAGAACGCACTCGAACATCGCGCGCGTGCCTTTTTTCCAGCGCTTCACTCCCGCGGCAGCTATTTTTCCGCGAACCGTGGCCGTTTCCTTCGCCTTCACATCGCGAATCGCGAGAAATTTGCGGCGGTCCTCGTAGCGCCGCGGTTTGTGGAGCAGCAAATCCTCGATGGTGAAAATATTCAGCCGCGCGAGCAACTTCGCGCGTTCGGACCCCACGCCCCACAGAGCGGTCACCGGTTGGGTGAGCGGCGAGGATTTTTCATTCGCGGGCGCGACCGTCATTGGTTGGCACAATACAAACCGGACGGCGCGGCTTCAACGGGAAAGCGCAAAGCGTGACGGGTGCAGAATCAAATTTCGATCACTGTAATCTCTGGCCGACAGTTGAAGCGGATGGGATATGGAAACCAGCCGATGCCTGCGTTTACATAGAGCGGGCCTGCTTTGGTTTGATAAAGCCCGAGGTCATATTCATCCACAGCGAAAGGAAC
>DASXHY010000625.1:0-2184 GCA_036488095.1 Verrucomicrobiia bacterium
ACCCTGAAAACCACGGCCAACGGTCCGCGTTTATGTTATGAGCCCGTTGCGGAGATCACCAATAACGCCGTCAATGTTTACGCCTGGACAAACCTCGCTTTGAACCCGGGTTACAATCCGCTCTCTGGCATCCGCGGAACGTTGTTCGATGTGAAGGCTCAATTCACCGCCGGCTCCGCGCAGGCCATCAACTTTGCGTTCCAGGGCGTGACGGTGACCTACAACGCTTCTACCCAGCAAATTTCCTGCAATGGCATCACGAATCCGTTGCCGCCCTCGGGTGGCAGTGTTCAACTGGAAATGATTGCGGACCGCGATTCGATTGAAATTTTTGGAAACAGCGGCCAGCTTTACATGCCGTTGCCCGCCAATAATTCCTCGGGAAATTCTCTCATCTCGCTCACCTGCACCGGCGGGACGGCCAGCTTTAACTCGTTGTCCGTAACGAAACTCAAATCTATTTGGCCGGCGCCATGATGAGCAGCACCGTCAAAAAAGTGAGTCCGTATTCTTGCTCGCGCTTGATTCAATCTATTTTACTATGCCGCTCTAAAACATGAAGAAACAAATCTTCTTTTGGTCGCTCGTTTCCGCGCTCGCGGGGTTTCTTTTTGGTTTTGACACGGTCGTCATCTCCGGCGCCGAACAACACATTCAGACTCTTTGGCATTTAAGCGCGGGTTTGCACGGGTTCGCCATCGGCTCGGCGCTTTATGGGACGGTGCTTGGCTCGCTGTTCGGCGGATGGCCGACGGACCATTTCGGTCGCAAAAAAACGCTGCTCTGCATCGGAGTGCTTTACGTGCTTTCTGCGGTTGGCTGCGCTTTTGCCAATGGAGTTGAAATGTTCATTGCCGCGCGTGTCATCGGCGGCATCGGCATCGGCATCTCCACGGTCGCGGCTCCGCTCTACATTTCGGAAATTGCTCCGCCGGCGTATCGCGGACGCCTCGCGGGAATGTTCCAGTTTAATATCGTGTTCGGTATCGTGGTCGCGTTCGCCTCCAACGCGCTGCTCGCCGGCATTGGTGAAAATGCCTGGCGCTGGATGCTGGGCGTCGCCGCCTTTCCCTCCATCCTCTATACACTTTTGTGCATCCCCATCCCGGAAAGTCCCCGCTGGCTGATCGGGCGCAAAGGGGACCGCGACGCCGGCCTGAAAGTTCTCAGGCTGATCGAGCCAGACGCCACGCCCGCTCAAATCGAATTGGACGCCGACGCGATTCTCGCCGCCTCCTCCGAGAAAGTCAGCTCGGGACATTTTTGGACGTGGCGATTGAGGATCCCCATCGTGCTCGCGTTTCTGATCGCCTTCTTCAATCAATTGTCTGGAATCAACGCCATTCTCTACTTCGCGCCGCGCATCTTTGAGATGACCGGACTGGCGGCAAACGCGGCGATGCTGCAATCGGTCGGCATCGGCGTCACCAACTTGATTTTCACCTTTGTCGGTCTGTGGCTGATTGACCGGTTGGGGCGGCGCACGTTGCTGTTCGTCGGTTCCTTCGGTTACATCGCGTCGCTGGGTTTGACCGCGTGGGCGTTTTTTACGCAGCATTACAGCATTGTTCCGGCGTGCATTTTCGCCTTTATCGCGGCGCACGCGGTGGGGCAGGGCGCGGTGATCTGGGTTTTCATTTCGGAAATTTTTCCGAATCGCCATCGCGCCGAGGGCCAGACACTGGGAAGTTCAACCCACTGGGTTTTCGCCGCATTGTTGACGACCGTTTTTCCAATCATGGTGAAACTAATCGGCGCAAACGAGCAGCCGCGGCGGGCGGGATTCATCTTTGCGTTTTTCTGTTTCATGATGGTGCTCCAGCTGTTGTGGGTGCAAATCATGGTTCCCGAAACCAAAGGAGTGCCACTGGAACAAATGCAAAAGCGCCTGGGCATCGAACTATGAGTTTTAAGGTGATAGGAATTGGAGAAGTTTTATGGGACTTGATGCCCGCCGGTAAGCAATTGGGCGGCGCGCCCGCCAATTTTGCTCATCACGCCCGCTCGCTCGGCGCGGATGCCGCGGTCATCACGCGCGTCGGCCAGGATGATTTGGGCCGGGAAATTCTCGGGCGATTCAAAGAAACGGAGATTGCCGCCGGCGCTGTACAAGTTGATCCCGGCAAACCCACGGGAACCGTGGCCGTCACCCTGCGCGAAGACGGCGTGCCTCAATTTGCCATC
>DASXHY010000659.1:0-4915 GCA_036488095.1 Verrucomicrobiia bacterium
TGAATCGGCTCAACCAGGCCGCGCCGCAGATTAAAAAGAACGTGTTGAATGCGTGCGCGCAAGTGGTCGCGGCGGACGGAGTGATTCAGGAAATGGAAGCGGAACTTCTGCGTGCGATGGCGGACGCGCTGGATTGCCCGATGCCGCCGTTTTTGCAATAGTGGCACGGGCGTCCGCGCCTGTGCGATTCAAGGTTTCTGCAAAAGAAACGCACGGGCGAGACGCCCGTGCCACTATCGGCATCGCGTCCGGTTTGCAATTTACTCACGGTTGGCTAATGCTTCCATGTCATGTCCGCCAACGGCAACATCGTCAGCATCCGCAATCTCTCCAAGATTTACGCGCAGGGGGAAATCCAGGTTACGGCGCTGGATAATATTTCGCTCGATATTGCGGCGGGGGAATTTCTGACGCTCATGGGGCCGTCGGGTTCGGGCAAATCCACGTTGCTGCACATCCTCGCGGGGATTGACCGGCCCACGAGCGGCGCCTGCCAGGTGCAGGGCATCGATGTGACGAAGTTGAATGAGTCGCAATTGGCGGATTGGCGGAATCAAAATGTCGGCTTCGTTTTTCAGACGTTCAATCTGCTCCCGGTGCTGACGACGTATGAAAACGTGGAGTTGCCGCTGTTGCTGACGCGATTAAGCCGCAGTCAGCGCCGCAAACAGGTCGAGACGGCGCTGGAACTCGTGGGGTTGGCGGACCGGATGCGGCATTTGCCCAAACAACTTTCCGGTGGCCAGGAGCAGCGAGTGGCCATCGCCCGCGCGCTGGTGACGGACCCGAAATTGATTGTGGCGGACGAACCGACGGGCAACCTGGATTCGCATTCGGCGCATGAGGTGCTCGGGGTGTTGCAATCGTTGAGCAAAGAGGCGGGCAAAACGGTCATCATGGTGACGCACGACCCCAAGGCGGCGGCGTTTGGGTCGCGGACGATTCATTTGGAGAAGGGGGAATTGTTGAATGCAGGTTAAATGAGTAACTGGTTAAATGAGTTAAATAAGTAGTGGAGGTTGACGTCCTTCCTGAATTACCCATTTAACTCATTTAACCGATTTAACTAATCACCAACCCCATGACCATCGGCACTTTCATCCTCAAAAACGCATTGCGCAACAAGCGCCGGGCGACGCTGTCGATCCTGAGCGTGGCGGTAAGTTTGTTTTTGCTAGTGCTGCTGCTGGTGGCGCTCAGGGAAATTACGCTGCCGGTGGAGGGCGCGGGGGCGGAATTGCGTGTCGCGGTGCGGAACAAAATTTCCATCGCAAACCTATTGCCGGCGAAACAATTGCCGATCATTGAAAGAATTCCGGGCGTGGAAGCGGTGACGCCCTTCACCTGGTTCGGCGGCAAATATAAAGGCGAACAGGGCATGACCTTCGCGCAATTTGCGTTGGACCCGAAAAAGTTGAGCGGCGTTTTCACTGAGGCGAAAATGCCGGCGGACAGTTACGCGGCGTTTGAAAATGAGCACGACGCCTGCATCATCGGCAAGATCACGGCGGAAAAATACAAGCTGAAGGTGGGCGATAAAATTTCGCTGGAGAGCACGATCTATCCGGTGACGATGGAATTTAAAATCGTGGGCATTTATGCCGGCACACCGGATGATCGCAACATGCTGTTCCGCCAGGATTACTTGGACGAGAGCAGCGGATTGAAGGGTCAGGTGGGCATGTGGTGGCTCAAGGTGAAATCGGCGGAGGACATGCCGAAGGTGATCGCGGCGATCAACAAGGCGTTTGCGAACACGTCGGCGGAGGTGCGCGCGGAAAGCGAGCGCGCGTTTCAGCTCGGTTTCATTTCCATGTGGGGCAATATCAAGCTCCTGGTGATGCTGATTTGCAGCGCGGTGATTTTCACTCTGCTGCTGGTGAGCGCGAGCACGATGAGCATGGCCATTCGCGAACGCTTTCGGGAACTGGCGATTTTGAAGGCGATTGGTTTTCGGCGCCGCGAATTGTTCGCGTTCATTCTGGCGGAAAGTTTTGGGCTGGCGGCGGCAGGAGCTTTGATTGGCGTGGGTGGCGCGTATTTTCTGTTTACGTATGGCGATGTGGGGAAAATGACGAACGGGATGTTTCCGTCATTTGAAGTGACGTCGAGAATTGTCGGCATTGGGGCATTGGTGGCGGCGCTGCTTGGGATCGTGGCGAGCATTATGCCGTCGATTGCGGTGGCGAAGATGAGTGTGACGGAAGGATTAAAGACGTTGGACTGAACTATGAAAGCTCCAAGCGTCCACGATCCAAGCTCCAGAGAAACTCCAAGCACCAAGCTCGCTTTGGAGTTTGGAACTTGAGATTTCTCTGGAGCTTGGTGCTTGGAACTTAAAACTATGACTCCGCTCGCCATCATCGTCGGTGTATTCCTGCTGGTTTTCGCGGCCTACTTGCTGTGGCTCCTTTATGCAGTGACGACTTCGCCGATTCCGTTGCCGTATAATTTCAAAAGCGTCTTCGTCCGTTGGCGCTCGACGGCGGCGACGATTCTGGGAGTGGCGCTGGTGGTGACGGTGTTCATCCTGTTGCACGCGATGGCGGCGGGGTTGGAGCGGTCGAGCGCGAACACGGGGGATTCGCGCAACATCATGATTGTGCGGAAGGGCTCGACCGCGGAGTCGAGCAGCGTGGTGATGCGGGAGCAGTTCAACGTCATTAAATACCTGCCTCTGATCGCGCGCGACGCTCATGGGCAACCCGTCATTTCCGCCGACCTCGTGGTGATCATCAATCTACCGCGGCGCGACGGCGCGGGCGAGGCGAACGTAACGATGCGCGGCGTGACGCCGATGGGCAAGGAATTGCGCCCGCAAGTGAAGCTCGCGCAGGGGCGCTGGTTCGCGCCCGGCAAACGCGAGGCGGTCGTGAGCGTGAAAATGGCACGACGATTTGCGGACACGGACATCGGCCAGAAATTTCGCACCGGCGGAAACGATTTGACGGTAGTGGGCTGGTTCGATGGCGGCGAGAGCGCGTTTGATTCAGAGATTTGGATGGACGCGGACGAGGCGCGGTCGGTTTTCGACCGCGAAAATTATTCCAGCCTGCTCGCGCGGTTGGCGAACACGAATGACGCGGCTGGGTTCGTGGACCGGGTGGAGTCGGACAAACGGATGGCGTTGCGCGCGGATTTCGAGACGAAATATTACGCCGAACAGACGCTGACGGCGATGCCGATCAAGGTGCTGGGCTCGTTTCTGGCGGTGGCGATGTCCATCGGCGCGGTATTCGCGGCGATGAACACGATGTATGCCGCAGTGGGCGCGCGCACGCGGGAGATTGGGACGTTGCGCGTGCTGGGATTTCGCCGGCGCGTGATCCTGGCGAGCTTCAACCTGGAAGGCGCGATCCTCGCGGGCGTTGGCGGGGTGCTCGGCTGTTCGCTGGCGTTGCTGGTGCAATGGGCGTGTGTCGCGGTCGGGGTGCATTTCGGCACGTTGAGTTTCAACACATTTAGCGAGGTGATTTTTCAATTTCGTGTGACGCCGCTCCTGGTGGCGGAAGGGATGATTTTTGCGATTGTGGTGGGAGTGGTGGGCAGTTTTCTTCCGGCCATTCGTGCAGCGCGGTTGCCGGTGATAGCGGCGTTGAAGGCGGTGTAGGAAAGTGCCAAAGGCATTTAACGCAAAGACGCCAAGGTTCGTCCTCCTCGTAATCGAATTTTCCAACAAAACGAGACGAGGACGAGGACGAGGAGGAGAACGAGGGACGAACGCTCCTTCGCGCCCAAGCCGCTTTACATTTATTACCGCATCAAAATCAACCAGCCGATCAAGCCGGCCAGCCCGGTCAGCGTGACTGGAACGCCGAGGCGGGCGAAATCGCGGAAGGAAATTTCGATGCCCATGTCGCGGGCTTGTTGGACGACGATGATGTTGGCGACGCTGCCGACGATGAACAGGCTGCCGCCGAAACTGTTGGCCAGGGCAAGCACATACGCGGTGGAAGCGTGAGACAGGTTGACCACTTTTAACAGAAGCATCACGGCGGCGGAGTTGTTGATCAGATTGGAAAGCGCGGCGGTGGCCAGCGCGAGATTGGCGGGCGCATCGAGATTGAAGCCGGTGTGTGCGAGCCATTGCACGGCGCGCTCGCCGTAGCCTGTCGATTGGAACGCGCCGGTCACGACGAACAGGCCCATGAAGAGCACGAGGATCGGCCAGTCCACCAGTTTTAGGAGGTCGTCCGTCCGAAATTTCGGGCTGGCCAGGTGAATGCCCGCAGCGGCGAGCGCGATGATTTCCTTGGGCAGTGACGTAAAGAACAATCCCACAACCACGACCAGGATGACGATGCCTTTGATGGTGTGCGGGCGATTGAAGGGGTATGGTTCGCTATCGGTTTGATCTTCGGCGGGGAGTTTCGACTCAAGGTGATTGCGGGACATGATCCAAATGATGCCGTAAGCGGCGCCCATCGCGAACAGGACCGGCACGGCGCTCCAGATCATGTAATGGCCAAAGCTGAGTTTGGCGACTTCGCCGATCATCATGTCCTGCGGGTTGCCGATGAGCGTGGCGGCCGCGCCGATATCGCTCGCGATTGCGAGGGCGATGAGGAAAGGAATGGGATTGATGCGTTTGCGGAGCAGCGCCGAGCCGACAATGGGCGTGAAAACGAAACAGACGATGTCGTGATTGAGGAACGCGGACAAGCCGCCGGTCACAACCATCAAGACAAGCAGAAATCGCCCCGGACGATCGAGTCGCGCGGAAATGCCGTTGGCAATCCGATCGTAAAAGCCGGACAAACGGAGTTGCGCCGAAATGACGAAAAAGCCGAACAACAACAGAACGGTTGGCCAATTGACAAAGGCAATGACTTGATCGGTGGTCAGCCCGCCGAAAATCATTATTGCAATGGCGCCCAATAAAACAATTCCCACGCGGTTCAGTTTCAATCCCGGG
>DASXHY010000667.1:0-2609 GCA_036488095.1 Verrucomicrobiia bacterium
GACGTATTGCCCCATGCGCAGCAAGTCGGAGCGTTTGAAACGTCCCTTCAGGCAATCGGCCTGGAGATCAAAGCTGTGACAGAAGTTTTTGAGCCCGTCCTCACCATCGGGAAAGATTAGAAAAAAATTGCGACCCGCTTCGAGTTGCTCCCGGACGACCCCGAGCCAATCATCACCCTCGACTCGGATAGCCTTCAAAAGTTCCTGGGTCTGATAACTCATGGAACAGTCTATGCCGATAAACCCGAAATCGACAGTGAGGTAATCGCCCCAAACGTCCGGTGACGGGCGGTATTACCCATGGGCGTATTGAGTTGTCTCGTGGCGGCGATTCTGCTGTTATGGGGCGAATAGCCCACTGCTAAAATGAAAAAGCCTATCTGTCTGGCGTTTTTGTCGCTCCTCCTCCTTTCGCGTCCCGCAACCGCTTTGACCATTAATGTCACGTATGATGCAAGTGTGACCAATTTTCCAAATGCCAGCCAGGTGGAGGCGGCGTTCGCGACGGCGGTGCAGGTGTTTCAAGACCTGTATACGAACAAGGCCACGATCAATATCACGATGTACCTGGGCCCGGCAGGCCCGTTTGCGGGCGACACCATCAGTCTTGGCGAAAGCCAATTTGAACTGGTTGGCAGCTCGTATTCCGAAATCACAAATGCCCTGTTCACGCACCGGGTCAGCGCGGCGGACATCAGTTCGGTGGCGAGTTTGCCGGCGGTCGATCCCATCGGAAATAACATAAATTGGCTGGTGCCGCTGGCCGAAGCCCGGGCGCTGAATCTTTCGGGCCTTCCACCCGACCAAGATGGCGGTGTCAGTTTCGCCACAAATGTGACGTATACGTTCGACCCCAACAACCGCAGCGTGGCGGGGAAATTTGATTTTATCGGCGTGGCGGAACACGAGATTTCCGAGGTGCTTGGCCGCTGCACTTTCGGGCTGCAATCCGAATACGTGCCGTACGACCTGTTTCGTTTCACCAACGCCGCGGCGCGGAATTTTGATCCGAGCGCAACCAACGTTTATTTTTCCGTGAACAACGGCGTGACCGCTCTCAAGTTTTTTTACACGAACGCGGCGTTCGGAGACGTCCAGGACTGGCTGAGCACCGCCACGCCGGATTCGTTCGACGCGTTTGCCTCTTCCGGGCACATACTGCCATTATCAATAGCGGACATCGCCGTTCTCGATGTTTTAGGTTACAACGGGCCCGGACTCGCGCCGCCGCGTTTATTTGTGACGAATTCCGCCGCCGGAACGATTCGCATCAGGTTCGTCAATTCGCCCGGGAGAAGTTTCACCGTACTGGAAAGCACGAACCTGACGACGCCCCTGGCCAGTTGGACGGTACTGGGGACGCCGGCGGAAAGTCCCGCGGGCCAATTCCAATTCACCGACACCACGGCGACGAACCAGCAGCGATTCTACGATGTGCGTTCACCTTGAGCCGGCGAGACATCCGCGCACATCTGCGGAATGCACAGTGAAAGGGGAATCACCGTGGAGTGCTCGTCCGGTTTCGCAATGACGGGAAACAGAACGGTGATGACCGCGCCCTTCCGGGGTTTGCTGGAAACCATGATTGCGCCGCGGTGCCCCTGCACAATGCCAAGCGCGGCGGACATGCCCAGGCCGCGTCCGGGAAATTTTGTCGTGAAGAAAGGATCGAAGAGATTTCCGCGCACGGTATCGTCCATGCCGCAACCGGTGTCGCTCACTTCCAGAACCACGTAACGTCCCGCCGGCGGTTTGTTCGTGGTCCTCGTCTCGGCGAGATAGGCAGCGTCGCAATCGCGAAAATTGGTGGTGATCGCGAGCGCGCCCGGTTTGTCGCCGACCGCCTCGGAAGCATTGGTGACGAGATTCATCAACACCTGCTGGATTTGCGCGACGTCCGCCTGGATCGGCGGCAAATCGGCTGCGAGGTTGAATTCCATTCGCACCGATCTGGAGATCGAGACCTTGAGCAGATCGCTCATGTCGCGCACGAGCTTGTTCAGATCGATCTCCACAGTCACGAAATGTCCCCGGCCGGAATAAGCGAGCATCTGGCGCGTCAATTCCGCCGCGCGTTTTCCGGCGAGCAACGCGTGGGAGAGGCAATTTTGCTCGGGAGAAGTCGCGGGCAGGTCGGACATTGCCGACTCGATATTGGATAAGATGACGGCCAGCAGGTTGTTGAAATCGTGGGCAAGGCCACCGGCGAGCACGCCGAGGCTGTCAATTTTTTGCGCGTGCAGGAGCTGGCGTTCCATGTCCAGCTTTGCCTGTTCGGCACGTTTGCGATCGGTGATGTCGTTTGAGACGGCCAGGATATTCATCGAGCCGTCCGGCAGTGTGACCGCCGTTTCGCGCAATTCGTAGAAGCGAAGGCTGCCGTCCTTTTGAACGTTCGTCACCTCGTGCAGCAAAGTCTCACCGGCCATCATGCGAAGGATATTTCGGTCAATTGCCTCGGGTTTTTCCTGGCTGATGTTGCTCACGTGCAGCCCGACCAACTCTTCGCGCGAGTAATGCATCGCGCGGCAAAAGCAGGGATTGGCATCGCGGATGTAACCTTTGGAATCGACCAATACCACGCTGCCGGGCATCAGTTCGAAGAGGGC
>DASXHY010000679.1:0-1733 GCA_036488095.1 Verrucomicrobiia bacterium
CGCCCGGGCATCGCCTTGATCGGGTGCGGCGGCATGGGCACCGGCGATGCCCAGAACGCGAGCGGTTACGGAGAAATCCTCGCGGTGTGCGATGTAAACGGGGAACACCTGGATGCCGCCGCGCAACATTTTACCAAGGACGGCAAAGTCCCGGCCAAGTACACGGATTTTCGCAAGGTGATGGAGCGCGACGATGTTCACATCATTGTGCAGGCGACGCCGGATCATTGGCACACGCTGGTGAATATGGCCGCCACCAAAGCGAAGAAGGATGTCTACGGCGAAAAGCCGCTGACCCTGACGATTGACGAGGGCAGGCACGTCATCGAGGCGGTGCGCAAAAACAAAATCGTTTTCCAGACCGGCACGCAGCAACGCAGCAGTCAGCGATTCCATCTCGCCTGCGAACTCGTCCGCAACGGGCGCATTGGCAAACTGCAGGAAGTGGACGTGTGGGTTCCCGGCGGCTTGCGGCAGGGTCCGTTCAAAACCGGGCAGGTGGCGCCGCCGACGATGAATTTCGATTTCTGGCTCGGCCAGGCGCCGCAGGTCGAATACATGGCGGAACGTTGCGGCAACACCTTCCGTTGGTGGTGGGATTACGCGGGCGGCCCCGTCACCGATTGGGGCGCGCACCACAACGACATCGCCCGCTGGGGCATCGGCGAGGACGGCCCGACCGCCATTGAAGCGAAAGTGATTACCGGCCCGATTCCCGGCGGATTCACCACGCCCAGCGAATTCGATGCGACGTTGACTTGGAAAAACGGAGTCAAACAAAACGTTAAAACCACGCTCGACGACAGCCCATTCGGCGATGTGCTCAAGGAGGATGGACAGCGCAACGGCGTGAAATTCATCGGCTCGGACGGATGGATTTGGGTGAACCGAAATGAAATTACGGCCAGTGATAAAGCCCTCCTCAAAACGCCGCTGCCCGAAAACGCCATCCATCTCGAAGTCAGCCGCAATCACATGGGAAATTTCTTCGACTGCGTGCGTTCCCGCAAAGATCCGATTGCCAAAATCGAGGACGGCCACCGTTCCGCGGTCATTGGCCACCTGATTATCATCGCGTTGCGAACCGGCCTGCGCTGCACCTGGGATCCGGCGCGGGAACGGTTCACGGGCGCAGGCGCCGACGAAGCAAACACGCACCTTGCGCGCGAAATGCGCAAACCGTACGATTATAGCTTCATCGGTTGAGACCAACTCGAAACCCGAAAGATTCCGGGTCGCAAAACTTTGATATCATGAGGACAACCGCCGGAGCTTGTTGTCTGGCCGCGTTCCTCGTATTCACCGGCGATGTAGCCAAAGCGGAGTCGCACGGCACGGCCGCCGTGCCGGCCAGCGATTTTCTCGATTCCATCGGCGTCAATTCCGCGATTGCCGCCCGTGGCGAGAATTTCCAGAAAACCATGGAATGCACCGGTTACCTCGGCGTGCGCTGGTTTCGCGCCGGGGTCGAGGGCAACGTCCCGGTGTCGCAATTCATCGAACTGCATCGACAAACCGGCGCGCGCTTCAGTTGGGGGTTGGGCAGCGGCGGTTCGGATATTTCCAAACTCATCGAAACCGCCAAGCCTTTGGCCGAGGCCGGCGCTCTGCTGGCCTTCGAAGGACCGAACGAACCCAACAATTGGGGCATCACTTACCAGGGCGAGGCAGGTGGAAAAAATAAATCCTGGGTGCCCGTGGCCAAATTGCAGGCCGCTCTCTATCAGGGGGTG
>DASXHY010000681.1:0-8374 GCA_036488095.1 Verrucomicrobiia bacterium
CCCCTCTTCCCTCTCCCTTCTCACCTCCCAGTTCATGGTGCCTCACGCGCACATCGTAAAATCCCAGGTCGCGCAAAATATTTTCCCCCGCTTCAATCATCCGCAGCTTCTCCGGCGTCACCATCTCACCGTACGGAATGCGCGAGCTCAAGCACGCCATTTGCGGTTTGTCCGCCGTGGGCAGGCCAAGTTGAGCGGACAACTCGCGAATTTCCGCCTTGGTCAGCCCCACTTCTTTCAGTGGCGCGCGCACCTGGAATTCCTTCGCCGCCTGCGCGCCCGGCCGGAAATCACCGATATCACTGGCGTTTTCGCCGTAAGCGATCACCGCAAATTTTTCATCGCGCGCAATCGGCTCCAATTCCGTGAACAACTCCTGCTTGCAAAAATAACAACGGTTCGTCGGGTTGGCCGTATAATTGGGATTTTGAAATTCCTGCGTCCGCACCACACGCACGGGAATTTGAAACTTCTCCGCAATCTCCAGCGCCTCGTCCAACTCGCGCCGCGGCAAACTCGCCGAATCGGCAATCACCGCCAGCGATTTATCCCCAAGCACATCCCGCGCGACGCGGGCGAGAAAAACCGAATCCACGCCGCCGGAATAGGCGACGAGGCACGAACCATAGGAGCGGAGCAACTCGCGTAATAGATCTAACTTGACCACGTTCCCAAAATGCCACCGCCCTCCCGGAATGTCGAGGCGGCATCACATCGTAGGACGGGCATCCTGCCTGTCTCCATTTCTCATCCCGAATTAACGCGGAACAGTGAACACGCAAAACTGAGGACAAACATTCTGCTCCGGGAGCGCCGGCGTCCCGCCGGCTAGTTTCACGTCCGCGACATAATTAAAATGCAGAGACGGGTGGTTTTGAGGCTGCGTTTTAGAGCCTTTAAGAATATCTGCAGCCGACCAATGGCCGCAAGAGAACGCAAAGATCGTAAAGAGCTGCTTCTCTTTTGTGTTCTCTGCGTTCTTTCGCGGCTATGACTTTTTTTAATCCGATCTAAGCCGCCATCCGACAAACCGGAGGGTTGATGGACATTAGCCGGGGATAACATCCCCGGGGAGCGTGACAACAAAACCAAGTTCGCCCCGGCAGGGGCGAGGGAAAAGCCCCCTCACAATTTTCCCAAAAATTATAACTGACAATTTCGCGGAAACTGCTAAAATCTTCGGAAAGCACGGCGAACGGCGGTAACCAATTGTTTAAATCAGGAGAAAACATTATGAACCGATTCCAACGAAGCTGGTTGTTATTCAGAAGCTCTCTCATGGTCATCGTGAGGAACAAGGAGCTGTTGATCTTCCCCATATTCATTTCCCTGGCCAGCGCGGTGATACTCCTTTTCTTTTTCGCGCCGGCAGTTCTTTGGCCGACCGGCCATTCCTACCTGTCCGCCGAGCACTGGCAGGCGTTGGGTCACAAATTCTTCACCAAAACCAGCGGTGCCGGCCGGGAACAATTCACCTACTCGCCGGTGGCCATTGCCTACCTCGTGTTTCTGTATTTTGTCTCGATGTTCGTGGCGACATTTTTTAACGTCGCATTTTACAATGAAATCCTCGAGGCCTTGAGCGGCCGCCCGGTATCACTCGGCCGCGGGTTGAAATTTGCCTGCTCGCGCTGGAAAGCGATCGTCATGTGGACCTTGTTTGCCGGAATGATCGGCCTGATCATCAAAGCCATCGAACAACGTTTCGATCTCGTCGGCAAAATCATCGCGCGGCTGGTGGGCGCGGCCTGGAGCATCGCATCGGTGTTTGTCATCCCGATCATTGTCCGTGATGAAGAAAGCGTGAATCCGCTCGTGATGCTCAAAAAATCCGCCAGCATCCTGACGCGCACATGGGGCGAGGGGCTGATCGGCTACATCGGCATGGGCGCGATCAATTTGGTCGTGATGATTGGCTCGTTGATTGTCATCGTGGCGACGGGAATCATCTCTGCGAAGCTGAATAATTTCTGGCTGCTCGGTTCGGTGCTGGTCTGCTGGTTCGTCATGATGCTCGGCTGGTCTTACCTGATGAATGTGGCGAGCCTGGTTTTCAAGAGCGCGCTCTACCTCTACGCCGCCGAAGGAATTATCTCCGAGCCCTACGACCAGGAGCTGCTCGATTCCTCCTGGAAATATAAAAAGTAATCCGGAACAGAACAGGAGCAGCCGGAAGTCAGAGGTCAGAGGACGGACGGCTGTTTCTGACTTCCGCCTTCTGCCCTCTGACTTCCGCCTTCTGCCCTCTGTCTATCACGGCATCAATTTCGCCCGATAAAACCGCGCCGGGTAATTCCCCGAGTCCGTATCCGTGACCGTGATCGTGCCGTCGGAGGTCGTTTGGTTCGTCCACGGCACCCAGTTCACGAGATCGGTTGAAACTTCAATGCTGTAAGTGCGCCCGGCTTCACCGTGCAACGTCAATTGCATCCCGCTCGGTTGCGGCTTCAACGCCATGCTCGGATGCATCGGGGCGCTGGTATTAGGGACAATTTCGCCAGTGGAAAGAATTCTCGCCGGATAATTCCCCGCTGCGAGTCCGGCCGGATTTTGAAACTGAATTTGCGCCAGTTGCGTCCCCGTCAACGCCGTCGAACTGTTCCCAAAAATAATTTGCTGCTGCCCGCCGCCACTCAGCGAGCCGCTCCAGCCTTGAATCACCAGCAGCGGGTCGTTCGACCACGTCATACTGCTGCTGTCCGCAAAGCGCATCACGCTCGGCCCGGACGGCATGTAGAGAGTTGAATTGGTGTCTCCTCCGTCGAGCAATTGCAATGGGCCAAATTGCACCGTATTTGAACCGGCATAAAGACTCGCATTAGCCAGCGTCAACATCCCTGATTGGATGATGGTGCTATTCCCGCACGAAAAGCTGGCGTAAGGCGTCACTGAAATGCCCGAGGCAATCAACCGGCCACCGCCGCCCACGAATCCCTTCCAATCAGGAAAGTAACTATTGCCACCAATCCAAAGTCCATTGGAAACGACCAACGTGCCGCCACTCAGAAAAATACCGCCCACGTAGCCAGGGTCCGCGGTGATATTATTCGCAGTGAGCACGCCGCCGGAAACCGAAAGCGACGCTTCAGCACCTTGCAGCACCACGTCGCCGGCAATTAAATTGCTCCCGCCATCCTGGATGTAATAACCCGAAAGGGACATTCCGGAGGACGAAATCTGTCCGTCGTACAAATTGAAAAAACCCGCTGAATAAGTATCCGCGTCGATCTGCCGCTCGGTGATGCCAATCGTCGTTGCCACCTCTTGGACTCCGCCCCATTGATTGTAAGTACCCCCATACCCGACCGAAAGACCTCCCGCAAACGAAACGCCATTGGACAGGGTATAAAAGCCGTAGCCGTAGGAGCCGATGTTGAGTGCGCCATAATTCGTACCGTCGCTTTGCAGCATCCTGCCAAAGCCCGAACTCCAGCCATCGGTGGAAGGTACAGTGGCGCTGCCCTGATGCACGCCTCCCGCCAGCACGTAGGTCCCGTCAAAGATCGTGAGGTCGGTATTCAGGATGCCGCCTTGCTGCATGAATTCTCCGCCGTTGAAATAAATTGTCGCTCCAAAAAACCCGTTGCTCATCACGTACTGGCCGCCATCGAGATGAGTGATGCCAAACGCGTTGGTGCCGCCGTCCTGATAAAAAACGCCGCCGTACGAACCGCCGAGCCACAATTGCGAAACCGCGAGGTAACCGCCGGTGAAATTATAAGTCCCCGGCCCGATGTAACCCACGTTGATCTGGTTCCCGCCCACGATGGAATCGTTTTGATTGAATTGCCCGCCGACCGTCATGCCTTGGCCGTTGGTCCCATTGATCTGGAGGGCCGAGGAGAACATCGTCACCGCCGAATTACTCCCGACCGACATCGTTTTTACCGTGAGCGGCGCGTTAGCGCCGGCGTAATTTAGCAGCAACGAGTTGAATGAATTTGTGGGCGAGGAGATGACGATGGAATCAACGTTAAGTGATTGCGGATAACTCGCCGCCGTGCCCGAGCCAATCTGCACCGCCTTCCAGCCGTAGTTAGTCACCCAGATGGTTTGATTCGTGCCGGGCAGAATCCCGAGGGACCAGGAGGCGTCCTGCCAATTCCCGCTCCCGGCGCCAACCCAGACATTGTCCTGCGCGCGGCATGAAGCCACCCAACCGCCAACGCTCAACAAGGTAATACACGCGATCCAAACCGCCGCCCCGCGCGCAAAACAACACTTTCTGCGGGAAAAATGGCCAGTGTTTACATCGAGGTCCCGATCTGATTTTCCCGCACAAATATTCATAACTATTGCGGGAAGATTTTCCGTCCTGCAACCCGCTGCAACAACGGGGTTAACGCCTCCTTCCGGGATTCAACCGCACCGTAGAAACGATTCGAGCATCACCCTATAGAGATTCCAATAACTTGTAGGCGCGCAGACGCCGGATCACAAACCAGTCGCGCGCGGATCCACCACGTGCCCGAGGAACAAGCACGCGCCGCTCGCGCGATGTTGAATGGCAAGAATAAATGGGTGATCCACGCGAACTTCGATCGGCTTGGGCGGGATCGGTTCCGCCGAAAGCGCCCTCATCATTACCACCGCCGTCGCGGCCGCGGCTTCAGTACCTTTTTCATCCACACTCAAAAACGTTTTGTGAAAAACGTCCGAGATGTAGAGATAATCGTTCGGACGCCGCGGCGCCATGCGATCAAAATTCGCGCTGCCGCGTGGTTTATCAAACGCGCTGGTCATTCCCAGCTTTTGCAGCGCATCGCCCAGCGGCAACGTCGGCGGCTCGATTTTAAACTTCGGCAAAAATAACTTCACTTCCCGCCCCGGCAGATTGGCCCAGCCGGCCAATTGCGTCGCGGTCAACTCCGCCTCCACCTTCGCCAGGCCATTAGTGTCGTCCGGTAGGATGATCAAAAACTGCAGATCTCTGTCACTGTACGGAAGGCTCACGACGGTCACGCCCATTGATTTCGCGTAGCCAAAAGATTTTTCGATGCTCATCGTGGGCACTGTCGCCGCCGCACCGCCGCCGATATGAAAAGGAAGAGGCTGCGTGGCGCCTTCCTCAAACGGCGACAACCATGGCGCTTTTAAATAAAGTGCGTTCACCAGCACCAGGCCCGTGTCCTTGCTCAAAGCTCCCTTCGGCACCAAATCACGAATGCGCTCTTTGGTTTTTTGCTCGACCCAATCGTTGATGGTTTTCGTCGCCCCCGCCGCATCATGAACAAAATCCATCGCTTGAAACGGCGCGTCGTACTTGGTCTTCAGCAAATCCAAAAAAGCCGGCCGAAAATCATAGCCCTGCTGCCCGAACAACCGATTCGCCACGTCCAACGTGATTGGATCCTCCTTGCCGCCGTACAGTCTCATCTGCATGTAACGCTCGAGACTTCGCTGAACAAGCACGTCCATCAGTCCTTGCAGCGCTGCAAATTCACCCGCCACCTGTGCTCCATCTCCCCGCAAATGCAACACGCGCGCCATTTCATCCCGCGTGGCGCCATCCGCGCCGGCGTAAGCCATCGTCAGCGCAGTCTCAATGGAATATGGCGACAACAACGCATTGGCATCGGCGCGTCCGGTTTGGTGCAGGAGATCAATGCCAACGGAATTTATTGCGGACGCCGCCGGCGCAGAATCTGCCGGCGTCTGCGCAGGCGCGGAAAACATCGTCAACGGAACGAGCAGAAGCAGTGCAAAGAATTTGAACATAACCTCAACCTTTCGACGAAAGAGTCCCGCATTTCCGGCGCGCTGGCAATGACGTAGTTGCCATTTCCCCTGTAGCGCAGGCTGCTAACCTGCTGTATCGCAGACTGCCCAGTCTGCGAAGCGTCGTTATCGCCAATGCCTCGGAACTTACTTGCGCCTTTGGATCTTGGAATTTCGGATTTCTCTGTAGCTTGGAGCTTGGGATTTGGAGCTTTTTCTGGCATAGATAACGGATGCCGACCGCCCGGCTCAAACGAAGTCTGCGCACCACGTTCCTCGGCCTCGCCGTGAACGCCGTCCTCGCGGGCACAAAAATGGCCGCCGGCATTTTCGGCCATTCGCACGCGCTCGTCGCCGATGCCGTTGAATCCCTCGCCGACGTTTTCAGTTCCATCGTCGTCTGGCGCGGCGTGGTCGTCGCCGCCGAACCTCCCGATGAAGACCATCCCTACGGCCACGGCAAAGCCGAACCGCTCGCCGCCGCTGTTGTTTCGGCGATGTTGCTCGTCGCCGCGGGTTGGATAGTCATCGGCGCATTCCGCGCAATTGCCGAACCGCATCCCGCGCCAAAACCGTTCACCCTCATCGTGCTCGTCGCGGTCATCCTGCTCAAGGAAGCCCTGTTTCGCTTCGCGCTGCACGAAGCGGTTTCCGTGGACAGCTCCGCCGTCGCCACGGACGCGTGGCATCATCGCAGTGATGCCATTACTTCATTCGCGGCGGCCATCGGCATCACCGTCGCGCTGCTGGGAGGACAAGGTTTTGAGTCGGCAGACGATTGGGCCGCCATCGCCGCCGCGTGCGTCATCGCTTGGAACGGCTGGCGATTGCTGCGCCCTGCTTTGAATGAACTCATGGACCGCTCGCCAAATCGCGAAGTGATCGATCGCATTCGCGCCGTGGCCGAAGCCGTGCCCGGCGTGGCGCGCGTGGAGAAATGCCTCGTTCGCCAAATGGGCTACCAATATTTCGTCGACATGCACGTGGAAGTGGACCCGCAAATGACCGTCCTGCGCTCCCACGAAATCGCCCACCAGGTAAAAGACAACGTCCGCGCGCAAGTCCCCCGCGTCCGCGACGTGCTCGTGCACATCGAACCGCAAGGCCAGCTCACCGCGGCCAAAACCGAAAGCCAAAAACAGCATACGTAGGACAGGCGTCCCGCCTGTCTCTAACTTTTTGCTCGTGGAAATTAAAAATGGAGACAGGCAGGATGCCCGTCCTACGTTGAAAAATATTTTGAAGCATTTCCCCGCCCGTTACGTCTAGAAAGGATGCGAGCGAAACGCGCCTTTACCTTGATTGAACTGCTGGTGGTCATTGCCATCATCGCCATCCTCGCCGCGCTTTTATTGCCCGTGCTCTCCAAAGCAAAACAAAAAGCGTGGCAGACCATCGACCTGAACAATCTCAAACAGTTGGGCATGGCCGTGCACCTCTACACATCCGACAACCAGGATTGGATGCCCTGGCCAAACTGGGCTTCCGGCGAGCAGGCGAATCACCAGGTCGGCTGGCTTTACGCGCTCGACCCAACCGCCGGCGCTTCCGGCCAATTCAAAGTCGCCACCGGATCTTTTTGGCCGATTCTGCTGAATCAAAAAATGTATTTCTGCCCGAGCGACGATACGAACAGCGTCATGTTCCAGGCGCGCGGCCAAAAAATCTCCAGCTACGTCATGAACGGCGCCGTCTGCGGTTATAGCCGCGGACTTTATCCCCCGCTGAAAGTGAGCACGCTGCCCGCATCCGGCGTGGCGTTTTGGGAATGCGCCAACAACACGCTTGAGGAAAACCAAACGCTCTTTAACGACGGCGCCAGCAGCCCCGATGAAAACACCAGCGCCCGTCACGGTGCCGTCGCGATCTACGCCGCGTTCGATGGCTCCAGCGCCCTGATGAAGCTCGCCGTGTGGGAAGAAAAAGCCAGCGAAGCAAATAAAAACGAACTTTGGTGCTATTCCCCCAGCGACAACGGCCGCTGAAAACCTGCGTTAGAACTATTTCAGCGCGATGGTAGGCCCGCCACTCCGTGCGCGCCGCAGGCTCTCCAAGACTTACGTTCCGGCAAGTCCCAAACGCTAGAGCAACTTCTCCCTCGCCCATCGGATGGGAGAGGGCCGGGGTGAGGGCTGCGCTCCCTCCATTTTCCACTTGGCGTTTGCGCCGGCTTATCCGTTAATGCCGGGAGATGAAAATTGTTTTAGCTTATTCGGGCGGCCTCGATACGTCAGTGCTGCTTTCTTGGATCAAGGAAAATTACGACGCCGAGATGATCGCGTTCTGCGCGAACATCGGGCAGGAGGACGAATTGCGCGGCCTCGAAGCCAAGGCCAAAAAAACCGGCGCGTCCAAAATTTACATCGACGATTTGCAGGAGGAATTCGCGCGCGACTTCATTTATCCCATGCTCCATGCCGGCGCGATTTACGAAGGCCAATATTTTCTCGGCACCAGCATCGCCCGGCCGCTCATCGCCAAGCGCATGGTGGAGATTGCGAAAAAGGAAAAGGCGGACGCCATCGCCCACGGCGCGACGGGCAAGGGTAACGACCAGGTGCGCTTCGAATTAACCGCCGCCGCGCTGGCGCCGGATTTGCAGGTGATTGCACCCTGGCGGGACGAGCGTTATCGCAACGAGTTTCCCGGCCGGCAG
>DASXHY010000686.1:0-4358 GCA_036488095.1 Verrucomicrobiia bacterium
CTGGCGGGATGAAACAGCGCCGGACCGATGTATGGCGTATTGCCGATGACCATTGTCACCGCCATCGTTTCGCCGAGCGCGCGGCCCAAACCCAGCACCGCCGCGCCGAACAGGCCGCGCCGCGCATAGCTGAGCACGGCAATGCGGGTTACTTCCCATCGCGTCGCACCCAACGCATAAGCCGCCTCGCGTTGCAGATTCGGGACTGAGCGCAGCACCTCGCGCGAGACTGAAGTCACGATCGGCAGAATCATGATTGATAGAATAATGCCGGATGTTAGCATGCCAATGCCGTAAATAGGGCCTTGGAAGAGGGACGAAAAACCCAGCCATTTTTGCAACACCGGATACACGCTCTTTTGGAGGATAGGGACCAGCACAAACAGCCCCCAGAGCCCCCATACCACGCTCGGGACCGCCGCCAGCATCTCAATCAGTGACGCCAAAGGTTGCCGCAATTTGGGCGGAGCAAGGTCGGTCAAATAAATCGCCGTCCCAATACTCAACGGCACGGCAATCAACAACGCGATGAGGGAGGAAGCAAGCGTGCCGAAAATGAAGGGCAGCGCGCCGAACTCTTCGGTGACCTGATTCCAAGTCCTGCCCACAAAGAACTTCCAGCCAAATTTGGCCATGGAAAGATGCGAGCCTTTGAGCAGTTGCCAAATCACCAGCACCAGAAGAACGCCGACGACCATCGCGCCCGCCAGGCACAAAAACCGAAACCCCCGGTCCGCCAATCGAGAGCCTGAATGTGCTCCTTCGGCGGCCGGAGTCGTTGAGACCGGCGCTGATGTCATCTCTGCATCCATAACATTTTCCGCATGACCCGCCAAAAAAGCGAGGCGGAGGATGACTCCGCCCCGACTGTCAAAACCGCAACAACCCGCGGGCAGCTCGTTTAATACGTCACTGTATCGAGCAGTTTCATTTCGCGCTGCTGCACGCTTTCCGGAAGCGGCGCGTAGTCAAGCTGAGGAGACTCTTTTTGGCCTTCGGTCACACACCATTTCAGGAAATCCACCAAAGCTTTGCCCTTGGTCGCGTCGGCTTGTTTCTGATACAGCAGCACCCAGCTTGCGCCCGAAATCGGATACGATTCGTCGCCGGGAGCATTCACCATCGAAAACCGGAAGTCATCCGGGATGGTAGCGGTAGACATCGCCTTGGAAACGGATTCCGGCGATGGCGCCACGAATTTGCCCGCCGCGTTCTTCAGTTCCGCCACGGGCAGCTTGTTCTGTTCGGCATAGGCCAATTCGACATAGCCAATGGCCCCCGGCAGTTGTTTGACCTGTCCGGAAACGCCCTCACTGCCCTTGCCGCCAACGCCCGTCGGCCAATTCACCGAAGTGCTTTTGCCAACCTTGGACTTCCAATCCGGACTGACGACGCTCAGGTAATCCGTGAAAATAAAGGTCGTGCCGCTGCCGTCGGAACGATGCACGACGATAATGGAAGTGTCGGGAAGTTTCGCATCGGGATTGAGCGCGGCGATTTTGGCGTCGTTCCACTTGGTGATTTCGCCCAGATAAATGCCCGCCAGCGTCGCATCGTCAAATTTAAGCTTCGGACTGCCCGGCAGGTTATAGGTAATGGCCACCGCGCCGGCGACAACCGGGACATGAATGATCTTGCCCGGAGCACTTTTCATTGCTTCATCCGTCATGGGCGCATCGGAAGCGCCGAAATTCACGGTTTGGGAGACTAATTGCTTGATTCCGGCGCCGGAACCCACCGACTGATAATTAATTTGCACGCCCGGAACTTTCTTGGAATAGGCTTCCTTCCACATCATAAACGCGGGATTATCGAAACTCGAACCCGCGCCATTGATCAATTGCGCCTGCGCAACAGTGACCACCGGGGCCTGCTTGGAACATGCCGCCAGCAAAAGCACGGCGCACGTGGTTAAACGGGCAATTTTCTTTGTTGTGATTTTCATTGCGTTATGGGTTTCAAACAACATATCGGGCTCGTCCACTTGCATTCTAAGCAAGCTTTTGTTTGGGTCATCAATGACCGCACAGGTTTCTCAAAAACGCTAGATTTCGACTGTCACGGAACGGGGGCGGGATTGTTACAATTGTGTGACAAACCCGAATTTTCATGAAAACCTTAATGCAAAAAGGAAAATTGCTCCCCCGAAAAAATGAAAGAGGGATGAAAACTCAATTTGTTTCGATCAGGTTACGGCGATCTCATGCCGATCACTTCGCCCGTCGGCAGGCGCACCCATTGGCCCGCGCCAGTCGGCTTATGCTGGCGAAAATGCGTCGCCTGCAAATCGAGGGTGGTCGTTTCGCTTTCCTTGATGACGACCGGAACCGTGACCACGCCGTAATTGCTGGCGGGCGCTTTGACCAGGTATTTGCCAGGGGCCAAGGAAACCGCCGCCGGTGATTGATAAAATGAGCCGCTGCGATTATCCACACGCTGGAGCAATTTCCCATCCGCATCATCAATTTCATAACCGGCATGCGTCGGGAAATCGGAACCGACCGGGTTGACCACTTCCAGGGCGGAGTAGACGACCAACTGGCCGTTCCCCTGCGTTAGATTCACCCGCGGCGGTGCCAGGTCCGGACCCACGGGTTGTTTGACGACAACCGTTGATCGAGTAGCGCAGCCAGCCAGCGCGGCCGCGACGACACTGTAAACTAAGTTTTTGTATCGATTCATTTATGAATGTTTGGTTGCCTTTTCGAAAGAGCCGGCCGGTGCTGCCGAAGCCGACAAACCGCCAATCTGGTAATTCACAATCGCCTCCTGGATCAGCACGTCGTACCGCGCGTTCGTCTCAGCAATTTGCGCGGAAGTCAATTCAAGCTGCGCCTGACTGAATTCCACGATGGAGCTGCTGCCCGCCTGGTACCGCGCCTGCTCCAATTGGAAAGCCTCAGTGGCGTGATTGACCAATTGCTCAGTGGTGCGCAACCGCTCCCGCGCGTTGTTCAAATTCAGCCACGCAATCCGCACGTCGCGAATGACATTGTCTTCCAGCGCCCGCAGCAATTCAGCATCGGCTTGCGCGCGCAATTCCGCCTCGTGCTGGCGCGCCAGATACAATCCGCCGGCAAAAACCGGGACGCTCAATTGAAACCCCGCCGCAGCGTAATCGCCGGGCAGACGATCGTCGTGCAGCGGTGACCCACCCGCCACGCCAACGGCGGAAGCCGTCGGCAGGCGCGAGTCTTTTTGCGCACGCGCAAAACGTGACGCCGCCTCACGCTGGTTGGACAACGCCAGAATCTCCGGACGGTCCCGCAGCGCGGTATCGATCAGCACGGAAACGTCGTTTGTATCACCCAAAATCGGCAGTGATTCTTCCACCGGTCTGAAACGCCGAAATTCGCGATATCCCAACCCGGTCGAAAGTGATGCAAGCGAGGCTTCGAAATCGTTTTGCGCTCGTTGCAGCAACAATTGTCCTTCTTCGAGCGCCACCCGCGCGAAGCTGACGTCCAATTCGGATTTCAATTTGTTGGACGCCAACACCGTCACCTGGTCGAGCAGCAGCCGGCGTGTGTCGAGCGTTTGCTGCGCCACATTCATGACCGCTCGCGCCTGCAACGTGCTGAAATAATCCTCGTCCACATTCAGCAACACCTGTTCGCGGGTCGCGTTCGCATTTTGGCCTTCGGCCTGCGCCTGGAATCTGGAACTGGCCGTCAAGTTGGCCGTTCGCCCGAAGTCCATGATCAATTGGCTGACGCCCAGCCCGCCCGCCGCGCGATCGAATACGCTCGGGTTGTTCAACCCGCCGGCCTCGATGCGCGTGTCGGCCGAATCAGCGCCAACGGCCGATCCGTAGAGGTTTACCTGCGGAAAAAATCCCGCGCGGGATTCCTTCGTGACTTCCTGGGCCGCCAACATGCGATAATTCGCCGCGGCAATCTGCGGATGATTCTTCAACGCCAGTTCGTGCGCCTCCGCCAGCGTCAACGTGGAAACGTCGTTCGTCTCAGCCACGGCCGTTGCGCCGGCACTGAACGCACTCGCGAGGAGCAGTACGATAATTTTATTCATGAACTTCATGACAGTGGGGCAATTTTGCCGGCGGCGGCAGCCAGGTTTTTGGCCTGCTCCTCTTTCCACCGGTAAACAATGTAGTAAGCGCATGGCACGATAAACACTGTGAGCACCACCGAGACCGCCAAACCGCCAATGATGGCGCGGGCAAGCGGCGCGTAAGCTTCGCTGCCTGCCCCGAGCGCCAGGGCCATCGGTATCAGCCCGATGAGCGTCGCCAGCGACGTCATCAGCACCGGGCGCAAACGGACGCGGCACGCCATGACGACGGCATCGCGCAGGGAGCGGCCTTCCGCGCGGAGGCGATTCGTGAATTCCACGATGAG
>DASXHY010000691.1:0-6107 GCA_036488095.1 Verrucomicrobiia bacterium
CCAACGGGCTTGGCGTGTAAATGATATTGTTCGATGTCGCGCCGGTGGCGAGCACCTTTCCATTGGGCAGCAGATAGTCCGCCCCCATTTCACCGGCGGGCCAATCCGCCCACACGGACGGCTCCGCTCCATCCGCTATCCATCGATTCAGCGAAGGAATGTAGCGTTCCGAAGTCGTAGTGCCCGGGTCTTCGGTCAGAATGCTGCCGTCGGAAAGTTTGGCCCACGCCGCTTCGTTTTGTCGGTGAAGGGAGTCCGTGGTTTGCGTGATGATATTGGAAGCCGCGCTGTAAATAAAAGTGCTGCTCTCGGTTTGCCCCTGCAATACATCGCCGTTCGGCAGAGTTGCTGAATCCGCGTCCGCATAGCCGGCTCCCGGCGGCTGCGCAATCGGCGTCCACGTATTGGCCTGCGCATTGTACAATTCGGCGCTGTTCCGCCCGCTTCCATACTCGCCTCCGGCAATATACACATTTCCATTCGTCAGGACCTGGGATGAAAAATACAATCGCGAATAATTCATGGACGCGATCGAAGTCCAGGTGCCGTTGGCGTAACTACCGTGGATATCCGGCGTTAATCGATACCAATGCGTGCCGCCGTCAGCGGCAATCACCGTGCCGTCAGACATCAGCAAATAGATCGCGCCGGCCGGCGCCGGATTGACCATCGGCGTCCACGTGCCGCCTGCCTTTACGTTCAGCGAAACCAACGACATCATCAAAGCGAATGCCACAACCAAACAAACGCGGCAGGCTGTCGCTTCAGTTTTGCTGTTCCGTCCGACAGGATCAGCGACAAGAGAGTTGCAAGGATTTCCATTCATAGGTTTTTGCGGTATTAGAACATCCCGTATTTTTTCAACCGAGGTGGCGAAACAGTTTTCTACTCCGATGTTGTTCCCTTCCGGCGGTATTGCCCTCAAGCGCTCTCTAAGATTTGTCGTCTCAGTGGCGCGCACGGACGCAGCAGACGCGCGGTCAATCGGGCAAGTTGCGCGGTTGTGGAGTTATGTGATGGCTTTGTAACACGGAGCATCTCCGCTGCCCAGCCCCCAAAGTGGAGGGTTTTCGCGGATCGACGGCGAATGCGTTTGCGTTCAAATTTCCATTGACGGAAAATGCAGCGGCATGAATCACCCAATCACTCGCCGGAAATTTTTGGAACGCGGTGGAGCGGCATTGACGCTGGCGGCTGCCAGCGGCCTTCCGGCTGGCGCTGAAGAGAAAGCAAATTCGCAAAGCGCCGGCGCAACCTGGAGCGATTTGCCGATCCGCGCGTTGCTGCTCTCGCCTCCTCAACCAAAGAACGTTTCTTTGTTTTGCAATTTCATCCGCGACGCCCTGCCGAAGGAAGGTGTCAACACGCTCGTCCTCCGCTTTGAATTCCAATACCGGTTTCAAAGCCATCCCGAACTGGCGGACAACAATGCGCTGTCGGCCGACGACGTAAAACAAATCGTGCACGCATGCAAAGAGGCCGCCATCAAACTCGTTCCCTGCACTAACTTGCTCGCGCACCAATCGGACCGGGACGTGATTACGCCGCTGCTAAAGGCGTATCCGCAATTCGACGAATCTCCGGATTATAACCCGCCGCATCCCTGGGTGGAGGGCGGGGAATTTGGTTTTTACACCAAGAGCCTCTGCCCGCGGCATCCCGATTTGCACAAAATTATTTTTTCGCTGATGGACGAATTAATCGATATTTGCGAAGCAGATGCCTTCCACGTGGGCCTGGATGAAGTCTGGATCATTGCGCATCCAAAATGCCCGCGTTGCGGCGGCGGCGACCCGGCGGAAATTTTCGCGCAACACGCCACGGCCTTGCGAAATCATCTGGCGGAAAAAAACTGCCGCATGTGGATGTGGAGCGACCGGTTGATTGACGGCAAAACCAGCAATCTCCTCGCCTGGCAAGCCAGCATGAACAACACCTGGCGCGCCATTGACCTGATCCCGAAGGACGTTTTGATTTGCGATTGGAAATACGAAGATGCGCCGCCGACCCCCGCGCTTTTCGCCATCAAGGGCATCGATGTCGTGGCCTCCCCGTGCTACAAGGCGGACGTGGCACTCGCGCAATTGGAATTGGTTTATCTCATCCGCAAAAACGCGGCGCGCGCGGATTTTTCAAAAACCATTTCTTCGCGAATGCTCGGAATGTTTCATACGTCGTGGATGAGTGCGGAACAGTTCATTGCCGCCTACCATGGACAGGAAAACAATCGCGACGCAAAAAACGTCACCGACACGTTCAAAACATTGTTCGCGGAAATCCGGCGGAACAGTCCCAAATAACGCATCATCGCAGCGACGCATAGTAACGGCGACAAGAAAAATCCGTCGCGGTCGGATCGAACAACTCGAACTGGTTTGTGGAAGCGAAGTTCGCGTTCAACGAACCCTGTCGAGGAAATTGGTCGTCGTATCGAGCTCCGTTCCCCAATTGTTGTTTGGTTCCGGGCCCATCACAAATTCCAGCGTGCCTCCGGCAGCAATTTCACGGTGCCGAATCCAGGCGCGATTCAATGGCTTGCCATTTAATTTTGCGGACTGGATATAGATGTTTTTCGGCGAGTTGTTGTGGGCGATGACGGTAAATTCGCGGCCTGAATAATAATGCGAGTCGAGCCGGATGTGCACCTTTTGAAAAATCGGACTGCCGATGATGTACACGCCATCCACTGGCGAAACCGGGTAGAAGCCGATGGCACTCAACACATACCATGCCGACATTTGGCCAACATCGTCGTTGCCGGAAATGCCATAAACGCTGTTTTTGTAAGCGTTGTCCATGACGAAGCGGGACCATTTCTGGGTCAGCGATGGTTTGCCGGCATAGACAAATAAATAGGGAGTCTGATGCACTGGTTCATTGGCGTGGTTGTCATATTCGTTCCACTCGAAGTCGGACGGCGTTTTCTCGAAGAACTCGTTGAGATAATTCAAGAAATGGTCCCGGCCCATTAGAGTAATCAGTCCCGGGACGTCATGCGGCACCCACCAGCCCTGCTGATAGGGATTGCTTTCCACGCACCCCTGCCCTTCGGTCGTGGCGCCTTTCCATTGGGTCCACGAGCCGTCCGCATTCTTCGCCCGCATGTTGCCCACAGAGGGATCGTAGATGTTGCGGTAGTTCAACGAGCGCTTCAACAGAAACGCGGCATCGTTGGTTTTGCCCAGCGCCTGGGCAAAACGTCCGGTGCAATAATCGAAGTAAGCGTCTTCCAGTGTCCAGGAAATGCTGCGTGGCACGAAGCCGAGCTTGTCGTAATCCTGCAAATCCTCGCGACTGCTCTTCGGACCCATGACGCTCTGGCGGCAGAGCGCGTAAGCTTTTTGCACATCGTAACCGCGAATGCTTTTGAGATACGCGTCAGCAAAAACCGACACGGCGGGATCGCCAATCATGCAACCGGATTCGTGCCCGACAATTTCCCAACGCGCCAGGTAGCCATTGCCGCTTAACTCAGCCTGTTGCATCAGCGAATTGACGGTGTCATTGACCACATCCGGACGGACGATTGTCAGCAGCGGATATTCCGCGCGAAAGACGTCCCAGCCGCTGAAAATAGTGCGGTAAACAAACTTTTCCGCAGAATGCACTTTGAGATCGGCGCCGGTGTAGAGCCCGTTCACATCCGAAAATGCGCGCGGATCGATCAGCGCGTGATACAACGCGGTGGCGAAAATTTCCCGCTGTGCCGCTGTTCCGCCTTCAACGGATACGCCAGACAGAGCATCGTTCCACAAGGCACGGGCTTCCCGGCGAACGCTATCGAAATTCCAGTTCGGAATATCGTGTTCCAAATTCTGTCGCGCCCCCGCAACACTCACGAAGGAAATGCCGGCTTTGAAAAGGATCTGCTCGCCTTTGCCAGTGGGAAATTCGGCAAAAAAGCCCAAATGATCGCCCTCCATTTCGCGACAGCCGTCGATCACCTGCGCGTGAGCCGCTGCGGCGCGAAATTCCGCGCTTTCAATATTGCCGCGGTTGGCCGACGGCATTTTGGCTGACCACACGCCGAATTTCTTCAACGGCCGGCTGAATCGCGCCGAGAAATAAACCGTGTAATCAGCCCCGCCGCCGCCGTGCCCCCAACCCCCGCCTTCCGGCGGGCATTTCATCCAGCCTTCAATGGTGTCCGCATCCACGACCTTGACGTATTGCCGCGTGGAGGTGCCGGCGATGCGGCGTGCCAAATCAATTTGAATCCGCGATTCGCCGGATTTGGGGAACTTGAACCGCAAAATACCTGCGTGCGGCGCACAGGTGGTTTCGGCGCGGATTTGATAATCATCGAGGGTCACCGCATAATAGCCGGCCTGCGCCACTTCGGTTTCGTGACGGAAATGAGAGCGGTAGCCGTCGCCGGTCCGATATTTCGGTGATCCCGACTGTTGGTTTTTGAACGATTGGTCCTCCGAACTGTTGTCTCCGCAAGCGGTGCGGAGCGGGCCGACGGTGGGCGTTACGAGGAAATTTCCAAAATCGCCATACCAGCCGACCCCACTCATGTGCGTGAAGCTGAAGCCTTCGATGGAAGTGTGCTCGTACGAGTAGCCCGGCCCGTTGTCACCACCGGTGATTGTGTCCGGGCTGAGTTGCACGAGGCCAAAGGGAGTGGCCGCGCCGGGAAACGTCTTGCCAGGATTCCGCGCTTCCATCGTGCTGGCGCCAATCATTGGATTGATGCAATCCACGAGCGCTTTTTCCGCAATCACCGGCAAGGCGGCAGTTGAGAAAATCGAAATGGCGAGAGCCAGAGGGAAAGGGTTGCGATTCATCATGCGTGGCGGCGATTTAGCGCATGGCCATTATGACGATGCGGGAAAACCATGCACGATGAATTCATAAAAACTCGCCCATTGTCCATTGGAAACGCCAAGGACAGTCACGCGGACATAGCGACCCACGGCGGAAAATTTGTCGGACTGGGTCTGATTGATGCTGGTATTGTTCTGTTTGTCGGCCACAACGGTCCAAGCAGTCGCGTCGGGGGACACTTCAATTTTGTAATTGTAAACGGTCCCGGCGCGGCTCATTTCCCAGACGACCTGCGAGTCCGTCAGAACACAGTTTCGCCCCAGATCCACCTGCCACCAATGACCGCCGTCGCCGTTCTCGGCGCACCAGCGCGTGCCGTCGTTTCCGTCATTGCCACAACCGGCCGGATGCCCGTCTTGTTCACTGTCGGACTGCGCCGGCTTTCCAAATGCGACGTCTCCGATGGAAATGCTCGGGTCATTGTAAATTTTGATCGATGAAATCGCCGGGCAGGCGCGTGCGCTGGTAATATTCAGACGAATTTTCGAGGCGTCCACCGGCGGAAACGAGACGACGGCTTCGTGGCCGATACACTTTTCGCTGGCCACGGAAGTCCAGACGTTTCCATCCCAAATTTCCAAATTATAACCGGTGACGCGCAGGCCCAATTGAATCGGTTCCTGAAGTTCAATGAGGTTAAAATGTTTTTTCGTGCCGAGGTTAATCGTCAATGTTGCATTAGTGACGCCGTCCGTGGCCGCCCAATATCCACCCGAGTCACCGCCCAGCGCTTTTTTCGCCTCGAACCCGGTCCCGCGGGTATTCGAGGCGGATACCTTCGCGTCGTGCGCCAGATTGTTTCCAAAAGTGTCATTGAGAGCCCGACGGAATTCCATCAATCGTGTCTTGTCGCCGTCGCTGATCAAACCGTCTCGATTCGGCGGAATATTTAAAAGCAATTGCGAATTGCGACCCACGGAATCTTTGTAAATGCTCATCAATTGGCTGACGCTTTTGACCAGCGCATCTTCGGATTGATGGTAAAACCAGCCGGGCCGGATGGACACATCGGTCTCTGCGGGCATCCATTTCGTGCCGTCCGGCGCGGACGGGACGTGGTCCATGTCCTCGCTTCGATTCACCGCCGACCAGCAGGCTTCTGAAGCGTGGCCATCTTCATTTCCAACCCAGCGGATATCCGCCGAATCGTAGTCACCTTGAAAAATAACGGCATGAGGCTGGAGCTGATGGACAATCGCCGCCCAGGCGCCAAAGTCATAATTCTGCGGCGTGTTATCACCCTTGGCGCCATCCCACCAGACTTCGTCCACCTCACC
>DASXHY010000697.1:0-3815 GCA_036488095.1 Verrucomicrobiia bacterium
ATGCAACGACGCTGCGACGTTGAAGTGAATCCCCCAATGAATCCGTTCATCTGTCCCCGAAATAATGAAATTTAATCAATAGACCTCCTGGGATTGATTGCGCGGTTACTTGGCCGCCTTCTTGCACCCTGCCTGAAAGCCAATCCTCATATTCGTATGCCGAAATATTGTTAGTGCCCTCAAAAATGGCTTCAACTGTGCCGTCGACCGTGTCAAATCCGCCGGAGATAACCGCATTAGTACCCCGTGACCCGGATGGAAGTGGAAAGGAGAAATCATCGGCTTTCATCCGACAATAGATACTTCGTTTTTCAACCGAGATTTTTGGCAAATCCTTTTCGCCAAGGCGTTCAATCCGAGAGCCCAGAAAAAGCGGAGCGATTGAATCGTCTGCAATCCATATTGCAAAAGCAATCAGCGCCACGCAGGCGACGACGGCAAGCATGACTTTTGCATTTACCATTCACCTGGAAAATAGGCGAAAAACTGGAGGATGCCAATTGTGTGCGTGAATGAGGGTTTGGATCAGGAAATTTCCGAAAACAATTCCGGCAGGTTCATCATTCCGTGGCGGACACGTAACAACTCGATCTTGCCTTTTTCGAGCCGATAGAAAATCAGATATTTTGGATATTTCCTTAAGTTCAGTGTGCGAATTCCCGGTATTGGCAAATCCCGGCGCAAACGCCCGATTTGCGGCGTTTTCTGAATATGTTGAAGTGCTTTTTTGAGCGACCCGTACCACGCTGTCGCGACAGTTTCACCGGCTTCGGAAGCCAGATAGTCCGCGCATTCGGTCACGTCCGCCAAAAAAAGCGGGCGATAAACCAGATTCACTTGCGCGTCTTTCTCGCGGTTGCCCGTTTCAGGCCGACGGCAAAAGCCGCGTCCAGATCCTTGGTTTTGAGGGGCTTGGCCGAACCGGATTCCATGGCTTCCATCACCCACTTTGCGTGCAGCGCGGAAACCCGGGCTTCCTCCGCATCAAACGAACGGCTCAACCGGAAAATGATCTCCTGGTTCAGCGACCGGAAATTGTTTTCCGCCGCCGCCTGGGCGCGCTGATAGATGTCGGGTGGGATATTCTTTAACGTGTATTCGGCCATGGAGGAACCATAATGGAACCGTTTTGGGACGTCAATTTTTTCCTCTTCGCGCTCTTTTGGCCGGCTGAATTGCATGAGGCGCACGCGCGCTCAATCCGCGCTGCGCTTGTATCCGTAGCCTTGCGGCGGGTCGTAGCAGCAGGAGGTGAGGGTGTAGTTCGCGTTCCAGTAAATTTTGATGTAATCCGCGTGGCCGTCCACGAAGCTGACGACGTTTTTCGCGTCATTGATTCCGTATTGCGAGCTGGGCAGTTTCAGTGGCTGGTGCCATGACCATGGGAAAAAGGCCGGTATTTCCATGAAGAGCAGCGTTCGTGCAGAATCTTTGACAAGGGATTGTCTCCTTCCGAAAACGCCGGGGTAAGCGGTTTCGTTCAGATAAGCGGGCGGCGCATTGCTGCTTTCATCGTAGTTGGCGCCGTTGAACCCGTAACTGGAATACCAGGAATCAGGCAGGTCGTGCAGGCTCCGATCTTCATAGGTAAGGCTCGGGAAATCATAATAAAAACGGTCCGCCGGGCAGGCGAACAACCGGTCCTGCGGTGCGGGCGCGTTTTGGATGCCCACATAAGGGTCGAGGAGCGCACGGCAAAAAAACGCGAAGTGATTCGTTTGAATGCCAGAGCCAGTGATGGCCTCGCCGGCGGGGAAACGATCGGCGTTGTCGTTCGCGTACATGTGCGTGCCCAGGCTGATCTGCCGGATGTTGGCGAGACAGGTGGCCCGCCACGCGGATGCTTTGGCGCGGGACAACGCCGGGAGCAGCAGCGCCGCCAGGATGGCAATCACCGCGATGACGACGAGAAGTTCGATGAGGGTGAATCCTCCACCTCCCTGGCGTTTCATGTTCACGCAAAAATAGGACAGTGCCGGAGGCCGGACGTCACGCTGCTTCATGCCATTGAAGTTCTGGTGGAAGCTCAAATCCAGCATACTCGATGTGCAGCACGCGGCGACGATGGTGGCTGGAAGAGCGGCCAGATGCGTGGAGGAGTAATGGGCGCATGAGCATGGCGTCCCCGGCATGGGCCGCACAAAGATGCTCCGATTTTTGAGAGCGTAATTCCTTGATTCGTTCGGCGGTGAGCCTGCCGAAATCGTGCGAGCCGGGTAAAACACGCAAGGCGCCATTTGATAAATTAGCATCGTCAAGGTGTAGACGCACCGTGAGCATTTGTTCGAGAAGTTCGGCTGGAGGCTGCGCGTGGGGAATACCGTCTTTGATGCTCCACGGGCCGAATCCCTCGATTTCGACGCGTTCCCGAAGCGCCAACGTCAGGTCCTGATGCCACGCCACCAGCCAGTTCATCTCGGCGGACTTATCAAAGTAAATAGTGCGGACTGGAAATGGTTCCGATGAAAGGTGCGGACGGACGAGTTCCAGCAATCGATTGGATCGAGCTAATGCTGCGACAACGGGCAGGCCGAGAAGTCCTCGGCGGCCGGCGCCGTCAACCGAGCCAAGGAGCGAAAGCAATGACTCTCGTTCGTCTGGCGTGAGCACGTTTTCGACTATCGTGAATCCGCGCTCCTTAATTTCTTTGTTAGCAGGAGTGCCAGTCATGAAATCACTTTGCTTTCTTAATCGATTCTTTTGTCATGTCCTGCAGCTTGAGCACGGTAAGCCAATTCCGCGCAGTCACCGGCGAGCCAACCATTCGGTCAAGAAGAGTCGGCGAAATTTTGGAACGAGCCACGCCACCGGCGAAGTGGATCCATAACGCATCGCCGATTTGGATGATGCGTTCGCCGCTCGCGGCGCGTTCGAGAAGATTTTTTGCCGCGTCCGGTTTTGGCGGAATTTTGGAAAGGCAGAGCATCACGAGATGCGGTTCCTTTTTGCAAGCGTCCAGGAATGGATTGCTTTTGATATAGGCCGGCCACTCGGCGGCGGAGCGGATGATAATCGGAATCGAAAAGCCGAAATGACTTTCGATGGCGCGCTGCAATTTCGTTTCAAGAACCGCGGGTTTGCCGGACGTAGAGAAAACGAGGTTGCCGCTCTGGATGTAAGTCTGGACATCGCTCCAGCCGAGTTCGCTGCACAAGGAGCGAAGCTCGGACATCGAGACTTTGTTATGTCCGCCCACGTTGATCCCGCGCAGGAGTGCGATGAAGGTTTTCATGTGAGACCGCCGAATCGGGCTCCAGCTTGGTGTTGTGCGGAATCATTTGGCAAGCCTCTTCCTAATTGCGCCGCAAATTGCGGCCATTAACATGACAAAAAGACTCAAGGCAAGTGGAATGCCGGAAAAAAATATCCAGGTCTGCCTGAACGACTTTGCATCTTCAGCCGCATCCAAAGGCGTGTTGGGGTGCGGCGTGTCCGGCGCAAGATGCCAGAAATACACGAGAATCGTCGTCGCCAGAATGCTGAAAATAAATGCTGGCAGTGCCATGAGAATGGCGGGGCGAACATGGCCAAGTGCCGCAGGAAATATCGCTGCAAATGCAATCACCGTGCAGCCTATGCCTGCCAAAAGAATCAAAATCCAAAACAGGCCAGGTCCTATGCTGTCTGCGAGAATGGGATGCATACGATTACCTCTGACAACTTGAGTTCAGCCACGCGGGAACTATGACATAAACAACCCCGCGGCTTCTCGATAGACCGAGAGTGTCACCCCGCTTTAGCTGCACTGATTTAATCGGGGCCATATCTTTTAGGACTCACCAAACATACAACCGTGGAAACCCCCAATGAAATCA
>DASXHY010000013.1:0-1789 GCA_036488095.1 Verrucomicrobiia bacterium
TGTCTCGAGCGTCTTCGTCCGCCCCTCCTCCGATTCCAAATTCGGCGATTACCAAAGCAACGCCCTTATGTCGCTGGCAAAAACGCGCAAAATGAACCCGCGACAGCTCGCGACCGATGTTCTCGCGCAACTCGACGTAGACGAATGGGCCGAAAAACCGGAAATCGCTGGCGCTGGTTTTTTGAATTTTCGCCTCAAACCCTCCGCGCTCGCGAAAACTCTCGAATCCGCCGCGCGTGGCGAGCATTTGTTTTTCGAAAAAGCCGCCCAGCCGAAAACCGTCGTGGTCGATTTCAGTTCGCCGAACGTCGCCAAGCCCATGCACGTGGGCCATATTCGCTCCACAGGCATCGGAGACGCGTTGCAGCGCCTGTTCCGCCTCCTGGGCCATCGCGTCATCAGCGACAACCATATCGGCGACTGGGGCACGCAATTCGGCAAACTATTGCTCGGCTGGAAACAACTCCTCGACCGCCCCGCGTTGGTAAAGGACGCCATCGCCGAACTCGAACGTCTTTACAAAGTCATCAATGCCGAGTGCGATGCCAATTCCGCGCGTCTTGAAGAAGCAAAACAGGAGTTGGTCAAACTGCAAGCCGGCGATCCCGATAACACCGCCATCTGGCAGGAAATGATTCGCCTGTCGGAAAAACAGTTCGACGAAATTTACGGCCGGCTGGGAGTGAAGTTCGATCACACTCTCGGCGAAAGCTTTTACAATCCGCAACTCGGCAACATCGTCACCGATTTGATCGCGCGCGGCATCGCCCGCGAAAGCGAGGGCGCGGTGGCTGTTTTCAGCGATGGCTCATTGCCACCCAAGGAAGACCCGTTTCTGGTGAATCGAGACGGCGAATGGGTTCCGGATCCCGCGCTCATCCGCAAGAGCGACGGCGGTTTCAATTACATGACCACCGACCTCGCCACGATCGATTACCGCATCAAAACCTGGTCGCCGCAGGAAATCATCTACGTGGTGGACGACCGGCAATCGATGCATTTCAAAAAGCTGTTCCTGACCTTCGCCCGATGGCAGCCCGACGCCGCCAAACGTGTGAAGATGGTCCACGTCGGCTTCGGCAAAATCATGGGCGAAGACGGCAAGCCCTTCAAAACGCGCTCCGGCGACACCGTGAAGCTCGATGAATTGCTCGATGAAGCCCAGGAGCGCGCGCTCAAAATCGTTTTAGAAAAGAATCCTGAGTTGCCGGAGGCTCAGCGCAACGAAATCGCCCGCGTCGTCGGCATCGGCGCCGTGAAATACGCCGACCTGCTGCCGAATCGCCAAAGCGATTACGTTTTCAGTTGGGACAAAATGCTGGCCCTGCAAGGCAACACGGCCCCCTACTTGCTTTACGCCTACGCCCGCCTCCGCAGCATCTTCCGCAAGTCCGACGACGCTACACGCAACACGCAACACACAACACGCGACCTAATCCTCTCGGCCCCCGAGGAAATCACCCTCGCCAAACACCTGCTCAACTTCGGCCAGACGCTCGAAGCCGCCGCGGACGAATGCCGGCCGAATTTCCTGAGTAATTACCTTTATGAGCTCGCCGGCAAATTCACTTCATTTTACGAGCATTGCCCCGTGCTCAAAAGCGAAGGCGCCACCCGCGAAAGCCGTCTCGTGCTTTGCGACCTCACCGCCAAAGTCCTGAAGCAAGGCCTGAACGCGCTCGGCATCGAAACGTTGGAGCAAATGTAAGCTGCTCCTTGGCTCGTCTTTTTGATCTGTGAATCCGTTTGCATGATCTAAACGATTCCATTCAATGTTTTGTGAATAACT
>DASXHY010000080.1:0-2366 GCA_036488095.1 Verrucomicrobiia bacterium
CTCGCAATGCCAGTGTGCACGCCGCCGGCGTCGTCATCGGCGATCAACCGCTCGTCAACCTGTTGCCGCTCAAGCAGGACGAAGATGGCACCATCGTCACGCAATACGCGATGAATCCGGTCGGTGATCTTGGCTTGTTGAAGATGGATTTTCTCGGGTTGAAGACGTTGACCGTCATTCGCAACACGTGCGAGATGGTGAAACGCACGCGGGGAATTGATGTCGCCATCGACAACTTGCCGCTCGATGACGCCAAAACTTACGATCTGTTGAACAAGGCGAACACGCTGGGCGTGTTCCAATTGGAATCCGGCGGCATGCGAGATTTGTGCCGCAAATTTCAGATCAGCTCGGTCGAGCACATCACGGCGCTGGTGGCGTTGTATCGCCCGGGGCCAATGGACCTGATTCCGGAATTCATCAAGCGCCGCCATGGTGAAGTAAAAATTGAATACGAGCATCCGTTGCTCGAACCCCTCGCGCGCGAGACGTATGGGATTTTGATTTACCAGGAGCAAGTGATGCAGGCGGCGCAGGTGCTGGCGGGCTTCACGCTGGGTGGCGCGGATTTGCTGCGCCGCGCCATGGGTAAGAAAAAAGTCGAGGAAATGGTGAAGCAACGCGCGGCGTTCGTCAAAGGCTGCAAGGAGAAAAACCATATTCCGGACGCCAAGGCCAACCAAATTTTCGATTTGCTGGAAAAATTCGCGGGCTACGGCTTCAACAAATCGCACGCGGCGGCGTACGCGATCGTAGCGTATCAAACGGCTTATTTGAAGGCGAACTACCCCGTGGAGTTCTTCTGCGCCATGATGACGAACGACATGGGCGACACCGCCAAGTTGAGCCAGTACATCAACGAAGCGCGCTCGTTCGGCATTGAAGTGCTGGGGCCGGATGTCAATGAGAGCCAGGTGTTTTTTGCTCCTGCTCAAAACGCAGAAAAAGCACCCAGTCGGCCTCAAACTTCTTCCACGGAAAAAAATGGAGACAGGCAGGATGCCTGTCCTACGCAGGCGATTCGCTTCGGCCTCGCGGCCATAAAGGGCGTGGGTGAGGTTGCGGTGCAGGCCATTTTGAAAGCGCGCGATGAAGGCGGGAAATTTAAGACGCTCGCCGATATGTGCGAGCGCGTGGATGGCCGCACGGTGACGCGGAAAATCCTGGAATGCCTGATCAAATCCGGTGCGTGCGATTGCTTTGGGCAGACGCGCGCCACGCTGTTCGCGCAGATCGACCGCACCCTGGCGCGCGCGGCGAGCATCATCTCGGACCGGCAACGCGGGCAGAATTCCCTGTTTGGCGCCATGGAGGACAAAAGTACACCAATGCCCGCGGAGGCCCGCAATTTGCCCGAATGGCCGCAACACGAATTGCTCGCGCACGAGAAAGAGCTGCTCGGGTTTTATGTCACCGGCCATCCGCTGACGCCTTACGCGCCGATTTTGGAAAAATACGCGCTGGCGAACACGACAACTCTGGCGCAATTGGCAAACCGGAGCTTGACGCGCATCGGCGGGTTGATCGCAGCGGTGCAGAACGGCATCTCGAAGAAGAGCGGCAAGCCTTACTCGATGGTGACGCTGGAGGACCTGGAAGGCTCAGTCCAGATCCTTTGCATGAACGAGAATTACGACAAATACCGCGAATTGCTCGTCGCAAATAAAGCGATTCTCGTCATCGGGGAAGTGAATACCGGCGAGGAGCGTCCAAAAATTTTTCCGCAGGAAATCATGCCGCTGGAAGACGCGCCGCGGAAATACACCAAGCAAGTGTATCTGCGTTTGCAAATGGCGCATCTGCAAACCGAACAGATTGAGTCCGTGCGCGATTTGATTGCCGCGCATCCGGGCCGCTGTCCGCTGTTTCTCTGTTTTGCGAAGCCAACTGGCGAAAAGATTTATGTGGAGACGCACGAAAAGTTTTTCGTGACCGCATCGCGCGAGTTGCAGCAGGCGGCGGACGAACTTTTCGGCGAGGAAACGTATTTCGCAAAGGTGGACACGACCCTGCCGGAACGGGTGCAACGACGGTGGGAGAAGAAGCCGGAAATGGCCGCCGCAGGGTAAAGAAAGGATTGTTGGATTAACGGATTATTGGATGAATGGGGGCCGTGCGCAGCGCTTCTCTCACACTAATCCACCCATCCATTAATCCACCAATCCGGCCCCTTGTGGGCCGCACGCGGGCATAAAAAAACCGGGCTAGTCGATCAGGGGGTGACCGAAAAGCCCGGGGAATTTTCGAATTTAGTACTGAGTGGGATAACGGAGTACATCAGCCCTGGCGAGTACTAATTGCCAGGACCGAAATTCTAAAACCAAATTCAAAGAACGCTTCCCACAAAATTCATTGGGTCTTGATCG
>DASXHY010000099.1:0-2542 GCA_036488095.1 Verrucomicrobiia bacterium
TTTTCGCGCGATGAGCCAATCCAGCGTCGCCTGCCAACGGACAACCCCATATACGAGTTCCTGGCAAAGCCCTCGGTCCGGGGGCGAAAGCTGCGCGCGGGCGAGCGCGAATTCCAGAATTTCCTCCACGAAGTCAACCCCGGCATTCCGGCGTTGCAAAATCTGGGCCGCAATTTGTCTTGGTTTTTGCTCGGTCAATCCATTTAATAATGGCAGTTCATTCAAAAGACGCGAGCGTTAAGACTAATTATGCGAGAGGAATTTGAGAAATTGGCAGCGGCGGGAAAAATCGAAGGCCGCCACATCGAGCCACTGGTGCAGCTCACCACCAGCGGCTTTTGCATGCACCGGAGCTGGGGTTTCGGCAGAATCAAAACCGTCGATACCGTCTTCGCGCGCTTCACCATTGATTTTCCCAACAAGCCGGGCCACACCATGGACCTGTCCTTCGCGGCCGATTCCTTGAAGCCCATTCCCAAGGATCACATCCTCGCCCGGAAAGCTGCGGACATCGAAGGCCTCCGCCAACTCGCTGCCACCAACCATCTCGAACTCGTCAAGGTCGTCCTCAACAGCTTCGGCGGCCACGCAACCGTCGACCAGATCCAACAGGCCCTCGTGCCCGACGTCATTCGCGATGACTGGAAAAAATGGTGGGAAGCCGCCAAGCGCGAGTTGAAGAAAGACGGCCATTTCCAGGTGCCGCTCAAGAAAACCGAACCGGTCGTCTACCAGGCCAAGGAAGTTTCCTTGCAGGAACGGCTGATTGGCGAGTTCCGTTCGGCAAAAGGTTTGAAGGCCCACGTCGCCGTCGCCACCGAAATCTTAAAGAACGCCCACGATCTCAGCGACAAGCAAGCCGCGGCCAAGGAAATCATTTCCGCGCTGAATAACGAAATCGGCAGCTATCAACGCACCCAGACGCCGGTCGCGCTGGAAGGAATTTTCATACGCGACGACATCCGCGCCATGGCCGAAATGCCGGCCGGCGAAGACGAAGTGACCGCCAAGGCGATTTGGGCGCAGGACAATAAACTCGGGCCGCTGATGGAAGCGCTGCCCGCGGTGAAACATCGCCGCGCCGTGGAATCCTTCAAAGAAGCCAACCCGGAGCGCTGGCACGACGTGTTGCGCATTACGCTGAATTCCGTGAACGCCAAGTTGTGCAAGGAATTCGTGGCCTTGCTCGTGGAAGAAGGAAAAACAAACGAATTAAAGGAGACCTTGGCGCGATTGATCAGCCAGCACCTCGCCAGCAGTGAATTATTGCTCTGGCTCGCCAAAGAGCGGACGGACGCCTTCGCCGACATCCTCGGACCGGAGGTTTTTCGCGCGATGTTGACCTCCATGGAGCGCGATCAATTCAACGAGAAACGCTCGAACCGGTTGCGCGAATATATTCTGGACGACCAGGAATTGCTGCCGGAGTTGACCGCGGCGGCGGAACTCGAAGTCATCAAAGACCTGACGCGCGCCCTGCAACTGTCGCCGGTGTTTGACGACATGGACAAGCGCTCGCTGCTCGCGCGCATCGTGAAGAGTCATCCCGCCGTTCAATCGCTCATCAGCGGCGGCGAGACCAAGCAGGACACCACGCTGGTCGTCTCGTGGGAAAGCCTCGAACGGCGCCGCGAGGAATACGCCGAACTCGTGCACAAAAAGATGCCGGCCAACCGCGAGGAAATCGCCATCGCCCGCAGCTACGGCGATTTGCGCGAAAACCACGAATATAAAGCCGCCAAGGAAATGCAGAAACAATTGATGCGCACCAAGGACGAGATGGAAACGCAACTGGTGCGCGCGCGCGGCACGGATTTTTCCAACGCCCGCACGGATGTCGCCAGCATTGGCACGGTGGTCCACACGACAAACATTGCCACCAGCCAGCGCGAGACATTTACGATTCTCGGCGCGTGGGATTCCGACCCGGACAAGGGAATCGTCAGTTATCTATCCCCCATCGCCCAAGCGTTGTTGAACCGGAAAGTTGGCGACGAAGTGGAATTTGAAATTCACGGCGCCCGTCATCGGCATCGCATCGAGAGCATCGAAGCCGCCCGCATCACGCCCACCCCGCCCTCGCCGGAACGCGCCACAGCCACTCCGCACGCGCAATAAGCCGGCGACCCTGTTGATTTTCTGGGGAGCGCACCCGCCTCGGGCGCAGTGAACCGCGCCTCGCGGCTCACTTTGAGCCATGAAATCATTCCACAGTTCAATGCCTTCCCACACCTCACTTGTTCGGCGCGAGGCGCACCGAACTGCACCCCCGAGGCGGGCGCGCTCCCCCAAAAATTCAACTCATCGTGCCGCTAAGAAATGCGATTCCGCCGGAGGGCGGAATCGCCATGAGAGGGTTCAGACTTTCCCGCCAAAGCTCGCGTAGTCGTCCACATCCAGCATATCGAACCAGCCCGAGATGTCTTCGCGCTTGGGCGCGACTTTGGCATGCATCCCGTTGAAATACTCGCGCCCCTCGGGATCCGACGGCGCACGGTTCTCATGATAGGCGGACCAGGAGGCAATTTCTGAGGGAGTGCGT
>DASXHY010000113.1:0-4356 GCA_036488095.1 Verrucomicrobiia bacterium
AGGCCGGCAAACAGCCAGCAACGACCCGATTGTTTCTGGTCGGCAATCGAGCCGGGCTCCTTGATCTCCTTGGTAAAAAGTTTATCAGTGGCGTTTTCCACGTCCGGGTTAATGGCCAGCGAACGGACGCTGTTGTTCGCCAGCGCGTCCCGAACGGCCTGCAGTTGTGGCGTGATGGGAACCGATTCATCGAGCGTCTTCAGCATCTCGGGAGTCAGCGCCGCCGCGGCAGACGGTCCTTCTCCTGGCAACGCCTCGTATTGGGCATGGAGGTGGGCTGGGACGAGGGCCGCCGAGAGCAAAAGAAATTTAACAAGACGTTTCATATTTGAATGGTTTGAGGAACGACTGAAGAGCCTTTCTTCCAGAATCGTCCGCGCCTGTCAAAGCAAAAGCAAAAGCAAAGGCGCAGACGTATCGATTTCCAACGCCGACGTTTTGGAACTTGGAACTTTTAATCGCGCTCCCGGCGTTTGCGTTTTTGAAAGGTCGTCGGAGATTCGCACGGGCGAGGACGCCCGTGCCACTATCATGACCCCGCCTTCATCTTCTTCAAATCATCCGCCAAAAATGCTGTCACGTCTTTGAAACGCGAAACATTGTCCGGGTTGATGTCCATCAACGTCTTGTGCGCTTCGAGACAAGTGCGGGTCACTTCTTCGCGGCTCGCGTTGGTGGTTTTAACGTCCTTGACCTCGGCGCCGTCGGGCGCTTTGACCGTGCCTTCCGTGACATGGAACAAATGCAGCACGCCGAGATTTTCCAGCAGCTCCGAGATGCGGCTGTTCGGATTGAACAATTGAATCGTGCGGTCGATCTTGTCCGTTTGCGGCGAGTTGAGTTTCAGGCCGAACCCCGCCAGCACGCCGAGAAACGTGCTGTCCATGAGCACGCATTCGGTCAGGTCGAGAACGAAACACGTGTAGCCTCTTTGCAACAATTTATCGAGCAGGCTTTTGAAATCGACGCTGGACGTGAAATTCGCGCGCCCCGCGATTTGCACCATCGCGGACTTTTCGCCGATAGAAACCAACATTTTTGCTGACGGAGCACTCATCCTTAAAATTTACGATTTTCGATATACGATTTACGATTGGCGCGCCTCACGCGGCCCTACTCACAATCTGCACCAAGGCCTGCTGTAATACCAGCGACTCATCGAGCCCGCTGGTCACGAGGCGCTGGTTGCATTGCAACAACAGATCCATCGCGTGAACCAATTCGGTATGGCTGTACTGTTTCACCTGGGGCAGGGCTTTGTAAAGGACGTATGGATTCAACGCGAGCGGATTAAAGCGGCGATCGGCGGGCAGTTTGTCCGCGGGCACGCGCTCCAATTGCGCCTTGAAACGGTTGTAATCGCCGTCCGGCTTGATCCAGCCTTCGCGCAACATTTCCTTGAGCAACAACATTGCCCGAACTTTAGCGATAAGGCCGTAGAGCAAACCGATCTCCGATTTCTGCGAATCGAATTTTACTTCCCACAATTCCTCATCGAGGCGGCGAAGCAGGCGCGGCAGGTCGCGGTCACCGAGGGCGTCGCCCAGCGCGAAGGCGCGCGCCATTTTGTTGCGGGTGCAAATCGCCTCCACGTCTTCCATCCCGATTTCTTTCCGGTCGCCGACGTAGAGTGAAAGTTTTTCAATTTCGTTATCCAACTGGCGGGCGTTCGGGCCGACGCGGCTGATGAGTTCGGCCAGCGCTTCCTCGGAGATTTCCTTGGCCTTCGCGCGGATGGCTTTGCGCGCCCAACCCTCGGCCTGGTCCGCCCAATCGCGGTCATCCACCGACCAGCCGGCGAAGCTTTCCACAGTGCCGAGTTTATCCAACGTTTTGAAAAAGACTTTGCGCTTGTCCACCTTGGCGGCGCTGATGAGCAGACGCACGCCTTCCCAGGAAAATTCCTTCAACTCCTGCGCAATTTCCGCCAGCGTCTCGGTGACGGCGGCAGACGAACCAGTCCGGTCATCGGCCAGAAAATTACAATTTTGGAACCACACGACCTTGCCGCCGCCGAAAAAAGGGAGCGTTTGCAGCGCCTCGCGGAGTTTGGCCAGTGCTTTCAGGGCCTCGCCGCTGTTGCCTACGGCGGCATCGATGATCTCGTGGTCCATGCCGCCGAGTTCCTCGGTCCATTGCTGATAAACCTGGCGGGCGCGTTGTTTGACTGCGAATTCGTCTTCGCCGAAGACGAGCAAAACGGGAGCGGCGGACTTGGCAGCGGCAGGAGGCATCGGTCTACTCGGACTCGCCGGCTTCACCAGCTTCACTGCCGGTTTCGTTGATGCGGTCGAGGACTTCGCTCATGTCTTCGACCTGTTCGAAGAGAGCGTGGGTGACATAAATCGGGCGTTTCTGCGCCGTGGCCAGCGCGAGGCAATCGCTCGGGCGCGCGTCGATCTCAACAATCTTGCGCGCCAGTTCATTTTGTTGCTGCAAAATCAGGCGCGCGAAGTAGGTCGAATTTTTCAACTCCGTAATGATCACGCGTTCGACGGCGATGTTAAATCCTTTAAAAATATTTTGAATGAGATCGTGCGTGAGCGGGCGTTCCTTCGGGGTATCGCGCAAAAACATGCTGATGATTGCGCCCATCTGCGGCTCGACATTGATGACGAAGACTTTCTCGTCGTTACCGACGAAAAGGGCACACCCGCTGTTTGCCGGCAGAATTCCGCGAATCTGGACCGGCAGGACATCGTTCTTCATAAGCACAGTGTATTGCGCAAAATGGAAAAAACAAGCCCGGGACAAACCCAAAAGCAGGTTCCCGATGGAGGAAAAACCCGCATCGCAAACAGCGTAGCAGCGGACGTGAGTCCGCTCTGATTATTTCCTTCGCGCAGAGGAGAGATGGCCGCCGACTAACGTCCGGCGGCTACGGGATCGCTCGCGGCTTTGCCCGGCTCGTAATTGAGATACGGCCCGAGCCAGCGTTCGGCTTCCTGCAACGTCATGCCTTTGCGCACGTGGTAATCCAACAACTGATCGCGGCCGAGTTTGCCCACGGCGAAATATTTTGACTCGGGATGCGCAAAGTAAAGGCCGCTCACGCTGCTGCCGGGCCACATGGCGAAGCTTTCGGTGAGTTGAATGCCCGAGTTCTTTTCAGCATCGAGAAGGCCCCAAAGAGTTTGCTTCTCGGTGTGATCGGGGCACGCCGGATAACCGGCGGCGGGCCGGATGCCACGATATTTTTCCTCGATCAAGTCTTCGGTCGAGAGATTTTCGGTTTTGCCGTAACCCCATTCCTCGCGCACGCGTTTGTGGAGGAACTCGGCAAACGCTTCCGCCAGCCGGTCCGCCAGCGCTTCGGCCATGATGGCGTTGTAATCGTCGTGGTCTTTTTTGAATTTCTCGACAAGTTCCTTCAAGCCGTGGCCGCTCGTGACGGCAAAGGCGCCGAGGTAATCGCCGGATGAACGTGCTGCCGGCGTCTCGCCGGCATTTGAGCCGTCCGGTGCCGGCAAGATGCCGGCGGCACGTTTCGGCGCGATAAAATCCGCCAGGCACCAATTCGGTGTGCCGTCGGTCTTTTCAATTTGTTGCCGCAGGAAATGAAAAGTGGTCAACACCTGTTTGCGCGAGTCGTCGGTGTAAAGTTCCACGTCATCGCCGACGCGGTTTGCCGGGAAAAAGCCGTAAACGCCGCGCGGTTCAATGAGTTTGCCGCCGACCATTTTTCCGAGCAACTCCTGCGCATCGGCAAAAAGTTTTCGCGCTTCCTCGCCGTGTCTCTCGTGATTCAGAATGGCCGGATAACGCCCGCGCAATTCCCAAGTGTGGAAAAATGGCGACCAATCGATAAAGGGCACCAGGTCGGCCAGCGAAACAGGGTAGGGCGCGTCACTCCGTGCGCGCCGTTCCGCGCCGGGCAAAAGCGTTCGCACACCCGTGAATTCCGGCTTCGGCAAAACATCAAACTTCAGCTTAGGCGAATTTTCTCGCGCCTGTTCGATGCTCACAAGTTTTTGCTGCTGCCCGGCGTGATGGCTGCGAAGGCGATTGTATTCCTCGCGGATATCGCTCGCGAATTTTGGTTTATGCTCGGCGCTGATGAGATTGCTGACGACCGGCACGGCGCGGGACGCATCGAGCACGTGGACCACCGGCTCCGTGTAGCCGGGAGCGATTTTCACCGCCGTGTGCGCTTTACTGGTGGTCGCGCCGCCGATGAGCAACGGCAGCTTGAGACCTTGCCGCTCCATTTCGTGCGCGACGTGGACCATTTCATCGAGCGAGGGAGTGATCAATCCGCTCAGGCCGATGATGTCCGCCTTTTGTTCGCGCGCAGTGGTCAGGATTTTTTCGCACGGAACCATGACGCCGAGATCAATCACCTCGTAATTGTTGCAC
>DASXHY010000173.1:0-9287 GCA_036488095.1 Verrucomicrobiia bacterium
GACCCCCAATACGGCGGTTGTTCAGTCATGCTGGGTGTCCCGACCTTTTTCCGAGACCTCAATGTGGACACCAATCCTGATCCCTATCTCCATACCCTTATTGAATCCGCAGATATAGTCATGCCGTGGATGGTTCAGCGCTTTACGCCGTTGTTGCACCAGTTTGATCTCGTGCGTTATGAAGAAACCATCAAGGCAGACATCGCCTGGTGCTCGGCGCGGCACGTGGACTATGCGCCTTGCGTTTCACCGGGGTTCAGTTGGCACAACATGCATTATCACGCGGACGACGAGAGCGATTCGGTCTATCCGATAAATCAAATCCCCCGCCAAAAGGGACGCTTTTACTGGAATGAAATCAGCAGCGCCGTCGATGCAAAAGCGAAGATGCTGTATGTGGCTATGTTCGACGAAATGGACGAGGGCACGGCCATTTTCAAATGCTCAAACAATCCGCCCGGCGGCGTCAAACTTTGCGACTACGAGGGATTGCCGACCGACCATTACCTTTGGCTCACCGGCCAGGCGGGCAAAATGTTGCGCCATGAAATCCCTTTTACCGCCCAAGCGCCAGCGCGGGAAATCCTCGCAACTCCGCAAACTCCGCGGGTGAAGACACTCGTTCAAAGTCCATAGCGGGCCGTTAAAAAACTTCCATTTCTGTAGCAGCGGACGTGAGTCCGCTCAAATTTCTTCGGAATTCTGTAAAAGTCAGAGCCGACTCAAGTTGCTCATAATTCCAGAGCTGAAAGCCACGACGTCTACCCGCTTTCGGGGATTGCGAGGCACGGAAGACTCACGGATGCTGATTGCACCGTCAGTTCATCAGCACACTTTACTCACGATTTCTCCCCAAGGCTAAACATGAAAACCGGAAGCCGCTTTCGATTATGCCTGTTCGCTGGATTGGCGCTGCTCGGTGGGAACACGAAGGCACTGGCGGTTGGTGCGGTCACTCCTTTCACCACCATTGAAGCGGAATCCGGCATTCTCGGTGGCGGCGCGGTCGTTCGCGCCTTCACAGTAGGCTCGCCTGTTCCCACTGGACCGACCATGGAACTGGAAGCCTCGGGAATGGGTTATGTCCTGCTCACCAACGTCAACCAATCGGTCTCATGGACGAATCCCGTGGCCAATGCAAATGCCATCGTAATCCGCAATTGCATTCCGGATGCTCCCGGCGGCGGCGGCATCACAGCCACGATAAATATGTATGTGGATGGCATTTTTCGTCAGTCCATCACATTGAGTTCGAAGCAATCATGGAATTACATGAATTCAACCACCACGCCCGACGACCCGAACGGTGGCGGCGTGCCCTGGCATTTTTACAACGAGGACCGCGCGTTTATCACCGGGAGTCCCATTGCTGCCGGCAGCGTCATCATGTTTCGCGAAGATGCGGTCAATACGGCGGCATTCTATGACATCGATTCCATCGACCTGGAAAGCGTGCCGGCGGCCAAAACACAACCCGCCGGTTCTTTATCCATCACGTCGCCGCCTTACAGTGCCGATCCCACTTTCACCACCGATTCCACCACCGCCATCCGCAATTGTATCAATGATGCGCGGTCGCAGGGAAAAACCGTCTGGATTCCGCCGGGCAAGTTCATGATCAACAGCCTTGCCTCCGGGGCACTGACGTTGCCGGGCGTGACGGTCGAGGGAGCCGGCGTGTGGTATTCGATGATCTATAAAAAAATCCCGCTCCCGCCGCCCACAACTCCCTGGCGCTCCCATATTCAATTGGGCACCAACTCCGTGCTGCGCGATGTGTCGATCGATTCGGATGCCATTTATCGCAGCAACGGCGGGCTCGGCGGCGATGATTACGGAATTGATTCCAACGGCACCAATTGGCTGGTGGAAAGAGTCTGGATACAACATTGCGACGCCAATTGGATGAGCGGCAATTTTTCGACGATTCGCGACAGCCGTGTTGCGGACAGTTGGGCCGATGGCATCAACCTCAACAACGGCAACAGTCCGGCAAATCAAGGATTCAACCTGACTGCTTCCAACAATTTCGTCAGAGGCTGCGGCGATGACGGTATCGCCACTTATTCCGATGCGGGCCCAAACGGCGACAATACTCAAATGCGCAATACGACCATCGTGAACAACACTTCCATCGCTCCGTATTGGGCGAACGGCCTCCGGATCGCGGGCGGCAGCAATGTCACGGTGCAGGGTAATCTGATCGACAGCGTCTCGGCAAACAACGGAATGGAAGTGGGCATTTTTGGCGACACCGGGCAACCGCTCGATTCGGCTTTGGTCACGGGCAACGTCATTCTTCGCGGTGGCGGCTGGAACAGCACGGACCGGCACGGCATGCACGTTGGCTCGCTGGCCAGCGGCAGCTTTTTTCCCAATTCCTACACACGGGCAATCATCACCAATAATATCATTCGCTACGCGCTCCGCGATGGCCTCAAAATAGGAACGACTTTTGAAAATCTGACGGTGTCGCACAATCTCATCGATCAGCCGGCTCAAATCGGTGTTCACATTCAATCCGGCGTCACCGGCACGGGAGCATTCGATTACAATCTCGTTACCAACCAGTTCGCCGGAAAAGTTCAATACCAAAACGATTCGACCGCCACATTTTTGACAACGCATCTGAGCAATAGTTGGACCTTCGCCGGAGCACTCATCAAATCGGATACGCCCACGATGAATCTGGCCGCGGATTGGAGTGGAACCGCGCCCGCCGCCGGACAGACCGGCGAATTTGACAACACCATCAGCGCGGCCAATGCCTCGGCATTGACACTTGGAGGCAATGTGACGTTGGATGGCCTGGTATTTTTCAACAACATGAACGGCCCCGTCACCGTGGCTGCGGGCAATACCCTTACTCTGGCGACATCCGCCGGGTTGAGCATGGCTGTCGCGAATGCCGACGTGACTTTGAATTGCCAATTATCCGCCTCCACTTTCAACATTGCCGGCGAGCGAACACTCACGCTCGGCGGTGGCTCCGCGACTTTTCTGAGCGGCTCTTCGGCGGGACTGGGTACGATTTTGCTCAGCGCGACGTCTGCAAAAACATTCACCACCACGGGCAATCCGTCCGTGAGCATGGGCACGCCGGCGACGGAAATCGGTGGGGTCGTCATCAGCAACAATTGCACGCTCACGGATAGCGGCTCGTTTATCATCGGAAATTCCGGCGCGTCAGGATTGCTCACGCTCGACAGCCCAACAGCGTCCTTCAAAACCATCGGCGGTGCGGGCGTCATTATGGTGGGGCGCAACGGCGGCGCGACGATCGGCAAACTGGTGCTGGCCAATGGGACTCTCGATACCTCCGCCAGCACGGTCGGAGCAGGCATCATCGTGGGTTGCCAGTTTAACAACTCGACCGCGTCGGGCTTGCTGGATATTCGCGGCGGCGCATTTATCCTGCCGCAAATTCTCGACATCGGCAGTGCCATGTCTGCCGGCTCCGGCTCAGTCACCATGGAAGGTGGAACGGCAACGGTCGGAACGATCGATTTCGGCGGCGCCAATGGCTCAGTCGGTGCGGCCAATTCCACCGGCGGCAGCGGCAGTTTGACCCTGACTGGCGGTGCGCTCTATGTGGGTTCCGGCGGAATTAACAGCGTTGGCACCGGCACGTTTACCAGCACACGCACCGTCTCGGGCGGCCTCATCGGAGCGACTGCCGATTGGTTAAGTCCCCTGCCCTTCACCCTGGCGACCGTCGGCGGCAGCATCACCTTCCAAGCCTCGGATTCAGGAAGTGCGGCCCATAACATAATTCTATCGGGCGTTTTGTCCGGGACTGGCGGTCTGATAAAAACGGGCAATGGCACGCTAACACTTGTCGGCGCAAATTCTTACACGGGCGGCACAACCATCAACGCTGGAACCTTGAGCCTGACGACTACGAATAATCCCGCCATGCTTTACACGAACATCGGTGGAACTCTGAAAGTGCTCCTGGCAAAAACGAACACTTCATTGCCGGCCAACGGGCTCGCCTGTGGAAACAACAGCCCGCAATTGACCTTCGACCTGGCAAGTCTCGGCCCAACAACGACGCCATTGATGACCGTCACCGGCAACTTGAGCATGAACGGCAACGTAACCATCAACGCCAGCAACGTCCACGCGAGCGCAACCAGCCTGCTGCTCACCTACACGGGAACTCGCGCGGGCACGGGAAATTTCGTGGCCGGCAATCTGCCCTTGGGCGCGTCCATTATCGATGATTGGGTAACCAAAAAAGTGAGCCTGGCGTATTCGCCGCCGGGGTTGCCCATGATTTCACGGCTCAATTATGGCGCGTCCAACATCGAATTCTCCGGCACGAATGGAACGCCGTCGATCACTTTTCGCCTGCTCTGCTCCACGAATCTGGCCGCGCCCCTCGGTTCATGGCTAGCACTCGCGACGAATTCATTCGACGCCTCAGGCAATTTCGATGTCACCGTCCCGATGACCGCCGGATCAACCGCGATGTTTTACCGGCTCGAAGTACCGTGAACGACCACCTCCCCATGATTCTTGTAGCAGCCGACGTAAGGAGGCTCATTATTATTTCCGCGGAAGAAGTTAGAGCTCCTTACGTCGGCTGCTACGGCTCAGAGTTCAATGAATCGCCCGTAAAATGAAATCGACAGCGAGCGCGGAATCATCCGCTGTCGGCGGCAGATGTCCCCTGCCCGGTTCCACAATGACCTTCATTTGTCCGCCAAGTTTTTGATATTCCTCGCGTGCAACGCGCGTGTTTGTTTCCAGCCACGGATCCTCGCCGCCACAAACGTGCAGAATGGGCACCCCGGCCTTCGCGAGCGGCGCAAGATTATCGAGCGGCTGCGTTTTGGCAGTGTTGCTGTGAAGAACAGGATTCTCCGCGTAGATGCAGCCCACCTTCTCGGGATTTTCAATCGCCCAGGCGTAAGCTTCACCCGCCGCGCCTCCCGCTCCGGAGATCACCGGCTTTTTCGAGAATCCGTGACTGACCAAATGCTGGTAAATCGTATTCCACTGTTCCACTACCAGACCATCCGAGTTGTAAGGAATGGAACCGGTGACAATGTAAAACCCTTTGGCCAGCAGCGCCTGGTCCACAACATCATCGTGGGTCACCAAATCCGCGCGGAATACCCATGGATTTCCCGGAGCCGCAATCTTCGGCACAAGGACAGTCGTGAACGCCTCAACCTTTGGCAATTCAATCTGGTAGCGGTCGTAACAAGGAGTGAACAGCGGCCCGCGCAGCGTGACGTACGTTTGTTCACTCGGAAAATTCTCATAACTGCTCGCGATGCTGTAATAGGACGTGCGCGTAAATTTTTTGCCAACGAAATCTGGCGGCGCGGGCCGGGTTTCATTAACACTATGCTCGATAAAATCCGCAATCGGCTTTGGATCACGCAAGCTGTGCGGATGATGCCCGCGCCCTTCTTTGATCATTACCGAAATTCGCCCGCCAAATTGATGATAAATATTTTCAATCGGCAAAGTAAATTTTCCCAAAATCGGATCGAAGCTTCCGCAAACATGAAGCACGGGCACATCGTTGCTGGCGAGGCCCGAAAGGCCGTTGAACACTTCCCAATTGCCGCCGGGATTGTCCGCATAAATGCAGGAAACTTTATCGAGATTGCGCACCGCCCAGGTATAGGCAAATTCCCCGCCACGGCTCATGCCGATAAAGGCGGGTTTCACCGACAGGCCGTGTTTCTGCGTCAGAAATGCGTACCACGCGTCCCACGTTTTGTCCGGCCGCAGGTCCTGACCGGCCTCGACGTAGCCGATGCAAAAGCCGCGCTTCAGCAACTCCACTTCGGTTTGCGGCTGATGATCCCAATAGCAACCCCGCCACGACCACGGATTTCCCGGTGCGGCCGCCTTCGGGACAACAATGATGCAGCGCCGTCCCTTGCCGTCCTGATGTTTGAAACCATTTCCTTCGTCGGCAGTGGCCTTGGTGGGTTCGGGAACAAGATCATCACCCATAAAAAAGTCGTAGCGATCAAATCCGTGCCACGACGTTTTTTCACCAGTGAAAGGCTGCGTCGAGACTGTTTCCGCGCCGCGGGCTATCACTGCGATTTTGCAAATGATGACAGCGAGGACTAATGTGAGAGTCTGCGGGAGTTTCATTTTAGAGCCTGAAAGATGGATGTTTGAACATACAGTTTAATTGCCAATGATGCTCCCAAAACCAAAATCGCGAACCATCCCCAATTGCGGGGATGATTCCGAGATTTCGTGAATCTCCCCACTTTCGGGGATGTTCATAGGGAATCAATCGCGCAAGCTATTCGGGTGCGATGCCGCACGGCTGAACCGAGATGCCCCATTGACGCACGCGCCGCCAGTTTTTATACTCGAAAAACAACAGCCCATGTTGGAGCCCTGAAAATGCGCCACAAATCCAAAGGGTTTATCAGCCTGATCGTCCTGCAATGTTGCTTCGCGCATTTCATTTTCGCACAGACTGCGCCGGCTGAAAGCAGAGAGTCGCTGAGGATTCGTGCAGTAACGGTGAATGACAAATCGGTCACGCCGCGCCGGGGCCAGGTGAATCTGGGTCCCTCACCCGGAAACATTACTTTCATTTTTGGCGCGCCCTCCAATTCGATCAGCCCGGTGCGAATCCGCTACAAACTCGACGGCGTGGACACCAAGTGGCGCGATGGTGTGTGTGTCATGACATTGACAGCGCGGTTTTTCAACGCCGCGGGGGACCAGGTCGGCCAAACTATTTTCAACGCCAGCGGTGAAAGCGCCGGATGGACCGGCTCATTGAAAACCTCGCCGCTGACGCATCGCCGCGAAGCCGTCACCGTCCCGCCGCAAGCGGCACGTTTGTGGATTGTGATTTCATCCGCCGGCCCGCCCGCAACAGTCGGCGTTTACGTGGTCGCCAACCTGGTCGTTTCCAAACGGTCGGATACGGACGCTCCGATTGTATTGATTGATTCCCCGTTTGAACACCAGATCAATACCGACACAAATGCGTTTCCTCCGGGATGGAAAACGGACGGCATCGTGCCGAGCATGGCAAAGATTGTCACTCTCGGACGAGCGCCCGTCCAACAGGCATTTGCCATCCTTGACGATGATAGAGTCGGCCACGCCGAATGGCGCACCCTCATGGAATCCGCTCCCGTAGTTTCACCCGGCGACCAAATATTGATCGAATGGAACGAGATGTACAGCATCGGGGTGGGAGACATCACCGCCGCCCATTACACCAATCTGCCGCAAGGATCCTATCAGTTTCATGTTGAGGGTTCGGATATTTTCGGAAAGCCGTCGGGAGCGGAAGCGTCGTTGATGGCCCTCGTCCCGCCGCCGTTCTGGAAGACATCCTGGTTTTGGAGCGTGGTGGCCACGCTGGCTTTCACGACCGTTCTGGGCGGAGGCCGCTACCTGGCGTGGCGCCGCATGCGGCACGAAGTGTTGCGCCTCAAAAACCAACAGGCGCTCGACAATGAACGCCTGCGCATTGCCCAGGACATTCACGACGATCTCGGCGCGCGGATTACTGAAATTTCCTTGGCAAGCGCCCTGGCGCAAAAGAGAGGCCCGTTGTCGGAGGAAACGAGCAATGATTTTCGGCGAATCTCGCGCATGAGCCAGGAGTTGGTTTCCGCGCTTTACGAAACTGTCTGGGCCGTAAATCCGGAGAACGACAACCTGGATGCTCTAGGCGGTTACTTGTGCCAGATGGTCAACCATCTTTGCGAGCAGGCGCAACTGGCCTGCCGGCTGGAAGTGTCGGAACTGCCGCGCGATGTCGAAGTATCCAGCCAGATGAGACATAACGTGATCATGGCGGTCAAGGAAGCGATCCATAACGTCATCAAACATGCGAAGGCGACCGAAGTGCATTTGCAGGTCTCTTTCGAGAACCATTTTCTGGCCTTGGAAATTCGGGACAATGGCTGCGGATTCGACAAAATCAACCAGCCGGCCGGCCATGGGCTGGTGAATATGAAGCGGCGCCTGGTGGACATGGGAGGGATCTGCTCGATCGAAAGCCACGCGACAAAAGGCACGACCATTCAAATGCGCCTGCCGATCCCGAAATCGCCGCGTTCGGGGATCATCGCATCGGAAACGGAAAACGAAAAAACTGGAAGTGCCGCCAACGGCCGCGATTGAGCGACGATCGCGTGCCATTTTCTTAACGATGAAGTTAAATGGGGAGCGCGCCCGCCTCGGGCGCAGTGAGCCGCGCCCTCGCGGCTCACTTTGAGGCGCGAAATCATTCCACCGTTCGGTGCCTTCCCTCGCCGCACGTGTTCGGCGCGAGGCGCACCGAACGGCGCCCGAGGCGGGCGCGGTCCCCAAAAAATCAAATGCCCGGATTCAGCTTAAGGAGCCGGCGTGGTGGTGATGACCAGCTTTTTTCCACGCGCCAGTTCGTGATGCGGGATGAAATAACCGTCCAGCTTGCGATCATCATAAGTGATTTCAGCAATCTTCAACCCGGAATTCTTTTTGACGATGGTCAGCGCCTGCTTGTTCAACTGCATTTTGACCTCGTCAAACATCGGCACGGTCATGATGTAATTTTCATCCGCGGGCGAGTAGGGATAAAAGCCGATGGCGTTGAAGACATACCACGACGACATTTCGCCGCAATCATCCATGCCGCACAAGGTCATGCCGCTGTCCATGCCATAGAAGCGCTGCATGGCGGTGTTGATGATGGCCTGCGATTTCTCCTGTTTGCCGACCCAATAATAGAGATACGGAAAACCGTGGTCGGGCTGGTTGCCCTGGCAATATTGGCCGATGAAACTATTGATGTTCATCGCGATGTAATTCGTGTTCCACGGAATGGAAAACAGCCGGTCAAGCTGCCGCTCGAACGCCTCTTTGCTCGGATACAATTTAACAAGCCCCTCCGTGTCCTGCGGCGCAAAGAATGACGACTCCCACGCATTCGCCTCGCGATACATGTATTCGTAATAGGGAAATTGCGGATCGAACGGCTTGACCCAGTCGCCATTCGCCAGGCGCCCCCGCATCAATCCGGTGGAAGGATCGAACACATTGGTGTAATTGTGCGTGCGTTTCATCAGCATCGCGTAATTTTTTTCGTCCTTCAGTTCGCGCGCGAGCAAGGCCACGGCGTAATCGTCGTAGGCATATTCCAGGGTTTTGGTGACGCCGGCTTTGGCTTTGGTTTCGACGGTGGGATTTTCCACGACCGGCGTGGAGATGTAGCCTTTCGCGATGTATTCATCGAGATAAGGCCGGGCTTTCGGCGATTCGACCGTGGCGTTTTTCAACAGCAACTGGTAGGC
>DASXHY010000182.1:0-2697 GCA_036488095.1 Verrucomicrobiia bacterium
GAGATGAACAATATCAATCCGTATGTGCTGGTTAGCGCGCAGCGGGCGACCCGCATCCGGAAAGGCTGGCGCAAACCGCTTCCCGTTTGCGTCCGCGTCAATGGCGAGCCGAAACAACCGTGGCGCATCAATTTGATGCCGGTTGGTGATGGGAGTTTTTATCTTTACCTGCATGGCGATGTTCGCAAAGCGTCGGGCACAAAAGTGGGAGAGACGGTGACGGTGGAGTTGGAGTTCGATGACAAATATAGAAGCGGCCCGGCGCATCCAGTGCCTTCGTGGTTCAATCGGGCGCTGGCGAGCAATCAAAATGCTGGCCGGGCATGGGAAAAATTAGCTCCGAGCCGCAAAAAGGAAATTTTGCGCTATTTTTCGCGGCTGAAAACGCCCGAAGCACAGGCTCGACATCTTCGGCGGGCGATCCATGTTTTAGCCGGTGGCAAGGCGCGGTTCATGGGGCGGTCTTGGAACGGCGATTGATGAAGCTCACCCGCACATCCGCAATCCAACGCTTGCAAATCTGAAAAAGTTGAGCATTAAATTATCCATGCTCAAGGAACTCGAACGAACCCGCATGAGACTCAATCTAGTCGCCGCGTTTCTCCTCTGCGTAGGGGTTGTTTCATGCGATTCTGATTGGGACGAGGGTCAATCCACACTTTCTCCCGACAAAAAGTGGTTTGTGGACTTGGAGACAAAATCGGGCACCAACGGTTTAACTCGGATTCGTATTTACGATACTTCCGTTTATCCAGCTCTGAAGCTGAAGGCAGAGCCAAATCCCGGAGGCACTCCGACGGCATCGTTCACCGTTCCGATTCAGTTTTACGCCCGCGCCGTGGACCTGAAATGGAACCAAGCGAGCACAGTCCTGCGAATAGAGCAGCCTGCATTGAATCTCAAGCCGCCTATATATTACGCCTTGGATTTAAATAGTTTTAGTTTCTCGAAGGTCGGAAATTAGCTCTACCAAACGCTAGAACCGACTCCGCATGAGAACAGAGACACGCACACTCGAGTGGTTTTTGAGAGATCCACGCTGCCGAAAGTGGATCGTGCAGTGTTCGGCGTGTGGTCAGTATGGACGCAAACCGGAAACCCCGAGCACGATTCCGAAGTATCGGTTCGAAGAGATGTTTCCGATTATGCAATTAGATGATTCGGGAGTTTGCCGCGCTTGTCGGGAAGCAGCAGCGAAAAGAAATTTTTAATCCTGTTGCTCTTGTCTCTTTCAAAAAACGCACGGGCGAGACGCCCGTGCCACTACCGCTGCTGCATGGTGCGGAGGATCTGCAACCCAAACCGTTCATCGGGGGAGAGGACGCGACCGTGCGCTTTGAGTTCGTAGAGGGCGGACATGGTCATGCAGAAATCGATGGCGGAAAATGGGCGGCCGCGGATGACGCGTTCTTTCCAGCGTTGCGGTTCGGTGATTTCTTCGAGCTCCTGCGTTGAGCCGGGATAAAAGGAAACCAACCATTCATCGCGGCGAAGATAACCTTCGGCTTCGTCCTTGCCTTCGAGCCATTCGTCGCACAGCAACATGCATACGGAACGTCCGCGGCTCGCGCCGATGCGATAAAATACGAGCCGCACGGGCGTCTCGGCGAAATGATGGTAGATGACCTTGGCGGAATCGGCCGGTTGCGGCGTGAATTGCGTCTGGATGCCGAGCTTGACGCCGCCGGGCGTGCCGGGATCTTTCTCGAAGCACAGATTTTCGTCGAGCACCCAGAGGATTTCGGTGGAGTATTCGTGCTCCTGCAAAAGCGATTTCCACGCGTCGAGGGCGTCTTCAAAGGGAGGGCGTTGGTAGCGGGTCGGTTTTTGCATATCTGAATCTCTGATTAGGACTCGTTTCGACGAAACCAGTCAATAAAAAGTGCTATACCTTGCTCAATTTTTATATGGGGCTGGTACCCGAGGTTGGCACGGGATTTGGATATATCGGCAAACGTCAGGGGAACATCGCCGGGCTGCGCGGGCTGGCGATCAATGATGGCTTTCTTGCCAAGAGCATTTTCCAGCAATTCAATAAGGCGGCTCAAGGTGACCGTTTGCGATTCGCCGAGGTTGAATATCTCGAAGCCGAATTCCCTTTGCGTGCAGGCCATCACGCCGTCGACGGTGTCGTTAACGTAGGTGTAATCGCGGGCGCTGGAACCATCGCCGAAAACGGGGATGGGTTTGCCGGCGTTGATGAGTTTGGCGAATTTGTAAATCGCGAGGTCGGGCCGCTGGCGCGGGCCATATACGGTGAAGAATCGCAGCATAGCGATGTCCATGCCGTAAACGTGATGATACACATGCCCGAGCGCTTCGCAGGCGAGCTTGCTGGCGGCATACGGCGAGATGGCGGCGAAGATCGGGTCGCTCTCGGCGAAGGGGACTTTGGAATTCACGCCGTAAACGGATGAGGAGGACGCGAGGATTATTTTTTTGACGCCGGCCTGGCGCGCGGCTTCGAGGACGTTCACGGTGCCTTCCACGTTCACGCGCTGATACAGGGCGGGCTCCGCGAGGCTGGGGCGGACGCCGGCGCGGGCGGCGAGGTGGATGACCTGGTCGAACTTCGCGCTGGCGAAAAGTTCATCCAGCGAGGCGCGGTCGGTGATGTCGCCGTGGATGAATTCGAAGGGTTTGGCGAGGGTTTGGATATCGCGAATGTTGCGACGTTTGAGTTGCGGATCGTAAAAC
>DASXHY010000193.1:0-21508 GCA_036488095.1 Verrucomicrobiia bacterium
CCCAATCATCCACTTTGGCGTCCATCCACGTGAGTTGATAACCCTCCGCGCCTTGCCGCAGTAGGTCATCCTTCGGGTCCACGCCAATGCCGAAACGCGTGCCGCGCAGGTGATGTTCGGCGACGTCGATTAATTTCGGCAAAATCTGACGCAACGTGTCGCGGTCGTTCGTGTATTCGAGATAACGATCCAGCGCGTGGAAGAACCACAAGGTCGCGTCGGCGGTGTGATAAAGCCCCTCATTTTCGCCTTCGGGAAACAAATTCGGAATCAGGCCGTAGCGGATGTAATGCGCGAAGGTGCGCAAAATCCAGCCCGCCTCCACATGGCGGCGCGTGACGAGCGTCAATCCTTCCAGGCTGATCATCGTGTCGCGGCCCCAGTCGGTAAACCAATGATATCCGGCAATCACCGTGCGAATTTCATCGCCGGCGGCGTGCGCGCGCGCGGAGTCCTGCACGCGGCCGACGGGATTGATGATGAACTGGTCCGCGGCGAGCACGAGGTCCGATCCCGGCGAAGCTTGCGCTTTTTCGTCGGCGGTGCGAATGAGCCGCGTGCGGCGTTGCTGATAAAAATCGATGGCTTCGGCCGGGTTGAGCGCGTTCAACGTGTTCCACGATTCAGTGGAGGCAATGAGCGTGGCGTCTTTGCCGGAATTGAGGTGGACGTTGAAAAATCCCGGGCTCCAGAGAATGCCGCGCGATTCCGAGCCGCGATCCGCGTCCTTTTGATAATAAATTTCCCGCCGCGTGCCGCCGTCGTGGGTAAAGGTGCATCGATCGCCGCGCAACATCATCCGCAGCGGCGGCATGTCTTTCCCGGCGGAAACCTGATAATGGCTGGCCTCGGCGCGGAAAACGTATTCGCGCGTGATAGGTTCGCTCACAGAATGTTCGTGCTGGCGAAAATGCATCGAGGGACACAGTTGCAACTGGAGCGATTCGGGCCCGGACAGCAGGCGATAGGTGATATGGACCGTGTTCTGGCCGTAGAGGAGAACCAGGATTTTTTCGAGAACGATATTTTCCAGTTGGTAACGCCAGACCGGCATTTGATTTTCAAGGCGGAATTCGACCAGAAATTTCCCGCAGGACACGATGCCATCGCGCCGGTTGGATTCGTGGCCGCAAAACTCAACGTGCCGGCCATCCGGCAGCCGCAACGATTCGGCGAGATGATTCAGCATCACCACGCGGCCGAGCGGCGAGGGGAGCGCCGCGATGAGCAACCCGTGATAGCGCCAGCTCACCGCGCCCGAGATGGTGCCCGACGCATAGCCGCCGAGGCCGTTGGTGACGAGCCATTCCTGACTCAGGCGCTCGCGGGCGTCGTTTCCCGTGGCGTCGCGGAAATTAATTCGGCGAACGAGTTTTTCCATTTCGAGACCGTCTTTCCTTTTTACCCGGCAAATGCGATGACCCGGGGACGAACGATTACAATTTATCCACCGTCAAAACCAAAGCCGCGTGTCCGGGAATGCGCCAGCCGTCTTTGCCGAGCGGAGGCGTGCCGAGACCGCCATAGCGCGGGTCTTCACTCGACCAAAGAAATTTCCACCAGCGGCCTTCCACCGGCGCCAGGAGTGGTTCCGGCATGTGCCGGAGCTGAAGGTCAGCCCCAAGATTCACCAGCAACAGCCGGTCGTCGCCCTCGTCTCCGAAAAAACGCAGAACAAAAGCTTCGGCGGCCAGCACCGCGCCATCGACGCCACCGGGACGCGGTCGACGGAAGACGGCATCCTCGCGACGCAACTTCAGCAGGTCGCGGTGCAACGCGTAATGTTTCTCGTGGCGCGCGCGTTCGGCCAGGTCGAGTTTGCATTGCTCGAATGTGGTTTCCGATTCCGGGCTCGCCAGGCACGGGCCGGATTCGGGGCAGGCGACACTGGGAAATTGTTCCAGAAATTTGCGCCGCCCGTCCGCAACCAGTTTTGCCAGCTCAGGATTATGGTCCGCGAAATATAGAAACGGCGCGGAGGCCGCGAATTCCTGCCCTTGAAAAAGCATCGGAGTGCCGGGGCCGAGCAGGAGCAGGGCGGTCATGGCGCGAAGGCGGCCCGGGCTGGCGAGTTCGTGCAGCCGAACGCCGTGGAGGGAATTCGCCACTTGATCGTGGTTCTGGATGCAGTTCACGAAATTTGCCGGGTGCAATCCAGTCGTCGGCGAGCCGCGCCGCTTCTTCTGCCACGAATACCATTGCCCCTGGAACAAGTAGCCGCGTTTCATCGCCGAAATCAATTCCTGCGGGTGCCCATGATGATCGGAATAATACGCCTCATTGTGCCCGGTCAGGGCGACGGTGGCGCTATGATGAAAATCATCATTCCATAATGCATCCAGGCCGTAACCGCCTTCCGCGGGCGAGCGAACGAGCAGCGAATGTTGCTCTTCGTTTTCCGCAACCAGATAAGTCGAGCGACCGCGCGCGGCTTCATGAACGCGGCGGGTGATGGCCGCAAGAACATGCTCTTTCGAACTGTCGAAAATCTGCTGCGTGGCATCGAGGCGCAAACCGTCGAGATGGAATTCATCGATCCAATAACCGGCATTCGCGATGAAAAACTCGCGCACCGGGCCGGAATTTGGGCCGTCGAAATTCAGCGCCTCACCCCATTCATTCAGGTAACGATCAGTGAAATAATCGGGCGAAAATTGTTTCAGATAATTGCCATCCGGCCCGATGTGATTGTAAACCACATCCAGAATGACGCCCATGCCGAGCGCGTGCGCACGATCCACGAAGGCGCGAAAATCATCCGGCGCGCCATACAATCGAGTCGGCGCAAAAAGATCCACGCCATCGTAGCCCCAGCCGAATCGTCCCGGAAAATCAGCCACCGGCATGATTTCGAGCACGGTGATTCCGAGCGCCGCCAGTTCCGGCAATTGTTCCATCGCCGAAGTCCATCGGCCCTCCGGCGTAAAGGTGCCGATGTGCATTTCATAAATGACCTGGCCTTCCCGCGCCACGCCGCGCCATGCGTTATCCGTCCAACGAAACGCATTCGGGTCGATGATTTGCGAAGGCCCGTGCGGGCCTTCGGGTTGAAAACGCGAAACGGGATCGGGAAACGCGCCCGAGTCGAGTTGCAATTTATAAAGCGAGCCCGCGCGCGCCTCCGGCACGAACCCCGAGAAATAGCCGTCGGCCTGGAGCGCCGGCGTCTCGCCGGCAAGCGGCACAATTTTAGTTTCGCCGTTTCCGGGCGACACAAGTTCCACACCCGCCGTGCGCGAGCGGGGCGCCCACACGCGGAAGTGTGCGCCGCCCTCCACTATTTCCGCGCCAACGGTCATTCTACGATTCGGAATATTGCGACCGGCCGCGGACATGGCTTGAGCGTGCCGGTCCTGGTGAATGGTTTGCTGTCCAACCATATCAAGACATTGTTCGCGATGCCGCGTGAAGGGAAACGGGGCATTCACCCCAAAAGTTTGGAACCACGCGCAATCACCCGCGCGTAGCGCAGGTTGCCAACCTGCTGTATCGCCGACTGCTAGTCGGCGAGGCGTAATCTGGCCCCGCCGCGCGATCACGAAAAGGTTTCTCCAGAGCCACAAGATTCTGTTCCACGCCAAAGCGCGGCATACAGACGACACCAAAGGTGTCGAGGAAATTAGCCCGGGGTTGCCCGATTCCGAGAGGGCTACCCCGGGAACCCGAACCTACCAACCCATCACTTTCGCGCGTGCGCGGCGAGCGAAGCGAGTATCACTCAGCACCAGAACACTATAATTTCTTGCGGCCGAAAAGTGCGCCAATCACGGATGTACGCGTATAAAACACAAATGGCGCAGCAAACGGCACTACCGAGATAATTGCGACTACGATGCAAAGAAGCTCTATTGATGATTGCCGATGAACTCGATAGTTCGCCGCCACGCCATCGTAACAAAAACACACATATACAGCAGGTAGCAAATACAAAAGTGATCGACGCGCGCGGTCCACACCTCTCAGCATGAAGTAGCAACTAATGACTCCTAAAGGCCCGACAACTATTTCAACAGACTGAAACAGGAAATCTATCCATTTCGGCCAAACGGCCATTTTTGAAACCCAATCAATCCACGTTAGCGGATGTCCTATAAGAGAAAAGGTCAAGAACATCCAAATCCAGCAAATGAAACCGACGAATATCATGCACAATGCGTGCATCATTTTTAAACGGAATCCTAAATGTGAAATTGCTTTATTGTGAAACGTATGGCGCCAGCAGAAATACACAATAAAGATGAAAGAAATCACCGATCCTAGATTATTGTTCCCAATCATATGAGGGTCATAGTCGTTTCCAACCGCGATCGTGCCGCCTGCCGAACCTTGAACTCATCGCCTTCCAGTATTTATAATCTACAGCCAAAGATTCCGCTAAATTTAGATGCATTTTGCCCCGCTGAAACCGCGTTGACCCATCCCACCCCCTGCGGCATCATGTCCGCGTGAGGAAGTTGTTTCGGGAACCTGAGAATCCGTCCAGACAAGGAGCGCGATGGCCCAAATTAGTCGGCTGCGTCGTCGCTATGATGCTGCTCGCCTTACCGGCCCTCGCCAATCCGCAACTGGACCCTACCAATCCAACCAGTTTTTTCACCAACGTCGCCATGGCGATGTTCCAGCAGATGGACCTGCGCGATTTCAATGGCAACCTGGTGACTGTCACCAATATTCCCATTTACGAAGATCCGGCACGTTTCGGCGGCACGAACATCAATTATTACACTCCCGCGGTGCATCGCATTCTGCAACTGGCGGCCAACATCTTCGACGCCACAACCAACCGGTTCATTGACGGCGGCCCGACCAATTACCCAACCGTGTTCCGTCCGATTTTCAGCAGCGAGAATGGCATCGCATCCATCATCGGCTACGCGGAAGTGACCAATTCCGCGCCGGCATTTCTTCCATTCCTGGATCCCACGAATTTTGTGATGGTAACTCAACCGGTGAATTCATCCATCAACATGTACGGCGTGCCCTGGGTGATCGGTGCAAAAAAGGGTTTTCCGAATTTCAACGAGGTGTCGATAGAGAACCCCCTTACGGCCACGCGCATACTGCAATTCACCAACTCCATAGCCCAGCCACCGTGGAAGACCAACCAGATTTACGATTTTTTCATCACGAACAGCTTTGGCGTTGAGGTTTGGAATTCCTACACGAATGCTTATGGGCGGCCGTTACGGCTGGTGGTGACCAATGAGTTGACCGTCGTCGTGACTAACCAATTTGGAGTTTCCTTCGTGACTATGACCAATCGGCCCTATGGAAATGACCTATCCACCAATTCCTGGCCGGGATGGGGTCTTAAACGCTCGGACAATTCATTCCAAGTACCGCTGATGATTTCCGACACGTTCACTAACGCACTTTACCTGCAACATGCGCCCTTTGTGGTACCGGTGGCGCCGCCACAATGGGACGCCACCGTAGTGCCGCGTATCTGGATTGGGTTGCGGTTCCGATTGCGTTATTGCCTGATCGATACTTCGGTGGATCGCGTGATTGATTTCGTCAATATTGTGAATACGCAGCCGGCGGTGGACATCAGCGGCATATTGGGCCTGGGCGCGAGCGGCCGGATCAGCCTCAATCTCGCCGATCAATGGGCCACCAATACCTCTCCATACGGCGCTCTCGTAGGCGTCATGAATCAAATCTTCGCGAGCGAAGGCCAGGGCGGGACTATTGCCGATTGGCATGACCTACCCGCCAATATCGCCTCCGAGGAAAATACCTTCAGGCACTGGATAAACAACGGTGGCGTGAATAGCTTCCTGGCGCCCTACAGTCCGTCCCGCACGATTTATCAGCGTATTTCCCTGCAGGCGAATGATCCGCTGGTTCATTATCTGGGAACTGATTTGACCAGCACCAACGGCCCGCTCTCCAACTATAACCGCGTGGATCTGCTTCCCCGCACCATTCCGCTGGATAATTTAAATCAGCTGAATCTCGCGTATCAGCCTTGGGGTGGAAACATCACGAGGCCCGGCGGCACTTCGCTGAATCCGAACCCGGAGTTCGACCTGAATTATCAGGTCAAGGACCCGAGGGTCTATCAGTCGGATAACTGGGATTTCCCGACCGGCGAAGCATTGAGTTTTGAATGGCTGGGTCGCCTCCATCGCGGCACACCTTGGCAAACGGTTTTCCTGAAGCCATCCAATCTAGCCGTGAGCGAGTGGCTCAGATGGAACAACGACACCATCCTGATCACAAATGGGTACTCCCTCCTCCTCGATGCCGTCCTCACTCATCCCAACAACGACTGGCCCATCGCCAGCTTGTGGGCTCAATGGCTGAACACCAACGACCTTTCCACCCTCCTCTCGATAAATAATACCGACACCAACGCCTGGGCGGCGCGATTGGACGGCCTCACCGCGCTCACGAACTCCGCAGCCGGTGAGTTGGACCCCATCACCATCAGTTCCAATTCGCTGGACGCCGGATTCATTGCGCAGGCAATTCAAACCGCGCGCGCGAACACTTCTACAGACAGCGTTATCTTCCCGAACCACGCCTTCCAGGAGGTTGGAGATGTGCTTGCCACACCGCAATTGAGCGTGGCGTCGCCATTCATCAACACCAATGGCCTGAGCACCCCTTCCGCGAACGGTCTCACTGACGAGGCGCTTGAAAAGATCCCCACCCAATTGCTTCCCTTGCTCCGCGTCGATTCCTTCGGAAAAATCGTTCCGGCTGATGGCGAGATAGCGATGTCCTTCAGCGGCTACGACGGTCACACCTATGCCATCGAAGCATCTTCAAACCTCACTGACTGGGTTGTCATCAGCACCAATTGCCCGTCAGACGGGAATTTTGGAATAACAAATACCCCGACCCCCGGTCAGCAATTCTATCGCTCCGTCCTGCTGCATTGATTCGAATTAATTGTGATCGAAGGTGGGCCGTGTTGCGAATATGCCGCACCTAACAGTCCGTTCAAAAAGTAGGAGACGAGGTGACGAGTCTCTGATTAATTCTATCGAATCGGAGGAAATTAGAGACTCGTCACCTCGTCTCCCACAGGGAAAAGGATTTTTGAGCGGCCCGCTAACGGTGCTCGATTTGGCAACTGAGGGGCCAATCAATTCTTATTCCCCTGACAATCATTCTGACATCCGGCCCTGTTTTATTCCCTTGCCGTTCATTCCTTTGCCTCCTCCCCGATTTTCACCCTGTCTCCGTTACCTCGGTTTGCTCCTGTAAAAATCCCGCCCCTCATCCGTGTTTATCCGTGTCCATCCGTGGTAAAAAATTTTGTCTTTGGCTCCTCCCGATTTGACAGCCATGATATAACAAACGTCGAAAGGAGAGAGAAAGGACGAATGGGAAAAAGGACAGCCCAAGTTTGGCTTCGAGGCAATGCGCGGTCGGCCAGCAGGGCCGTTCACGGGTTCCCGGAACCATCCGACCAACTTCGGCTAAATTCGACTAAATGCGACCAAATCCGGGTAAAAAATTAAAAAATTCGCTGGGTTTGCAGAACTACGCAACATTTCCTCGCTCTGTAAGATATTGCCGAATATTGCCGAATATTGCTGATAGTTGCTGGAAATTGCTGGGTAAAAAAAGTTCACGCCGCAGGAGAAATCCCTCGCGCAAAAATAAAAATTACCAAACGAACCCATTTCGGATTTCAATCCCTTTCTCTCAATCAACAACTTATGACAACTGGCGCCCGTTCAACCCAAAAAACGAACCCATCTTTGAACCGTCAACCGGACATCTGAACCCGAAACTCAAAACTTGATGCTTTGTAGAAAACGTCCACATCGCGAACGTAACGTGACAAACCTTGCGGCTGATCATCACCCTCTCCGCCACGAAGTGGGGGAGAGGGACGGGGTGAGGTGGTGCTCAGGGCTCCGGGGCACCATGATTTCTACACTGCGAAAACTCGAAACTCAAAACCCAAAACCCGAAACTCTTCCCGCGGTGCACAATTCAATGGGTCAAATGCAAATTGTCGGGATTGAAACCACGGAACGAATTGATACAGTCCGCATCGAACAAATGAAAAACCCCTTGGCACAATCATCTTTCGTTCTCGCGGCGCTGGTTCTTTGGCAAGCGACCGTTATTTCATCCCCATCCGTTTTCGCCGCTGATGCGGGCGATAAATCCTTTTACAACGTGCGCAACTACGGCGCGGCTGGCGATGGCAAGAACCTGGACAGCCCCGCCATTGATAAAGCCATTCAAGCGGCGTCAGCGGCGGGTGGTGGGACGGTTTATTTGCCGCCGGGAACGTATCTCAGCGGCACCATTCATCTGGCAAGCAACATTCACCTGTTCATGGATATGGGCGCGACAATTCTTGCCGCGCCGCAGGACATGAACGCCTACGATGAGCCGGAGCATTGGGAAGGCACGGCCTACCAGGACGGCGGACACACCTATTTCCGCAACAGCCTGATTTATGGCGAGGGACTGACGAATGTTTCCATCACCGGCCAGGGCATGATTGATGGCAGCGCCCTTTCGTCCGGCGACGGCAAGCAGGATGCCGTGGATGGATTCAAGGATTGGCAGCACCCGGCCCAGACGCCGAACGACGTCAAACTCGCGCGCCTCGGGAACAAAGCGATTGCGCTCAAGTTGTGCCGCAACGTGCTCCTGCGCGACATCACGATTTTCAAGGGCGGCCATTTCGCGATTCTCACCACCGGTTGCGACAACCTGACCGTCGACAACGTCACCATGGACACCAACCGCGACGGCATCGACATCGATTGCTGCCGCAACGTGATGGTTTCCAACTGCCGCATCAATTCACCCAATGACGACGGTCTTTGCCCCAAAAGCAGTTTCGCACTCGGGCGCAACGTCATCACCGAGAACATGACGATTGTGAACTGCATGGTTTCCGGCTTTGAATGCGGCTCGTTGCTCGACGGCACCATGAGGCCCAAGGCGAAGGGCGACGGAAACGGGCGGCTGAAATTCGGCACGGAGGCCAACGGCGGTTTCCGCAACGTGACGGTGGCCAATTGCGTGTTTCGTTCCTGCAAAGGGATCGCCCTGGAAGAAGTGGATGGCGGCGTGTTGGAAAATATCAATATCAACAACATTACGATGATGGATGTGAACTCGTATGCGATTTACGTGACGACCGGAAAACGCAATCGCGGTCCGGACGTGAAGGAACCGAGCCGGATGCGCAACGTGCTGATTTCGAACGTGACCGCGGATGGCGTTTCCACAAACAGCGGTATCCAGATTTTTGGCCTGCCGGAACAGCCGGTCGAAGGCTTGCGACTGGAAAATATCCGCCTCATTTGCAAAGGCGGCGGCACGGAGGAGCAGGGGAAGAAAATGCCGGCTGAGTTGAACACGGGCTACCCCGAGCCGCGCGGTGTGATGCCGGCGTACGGAGTTTTCGCGCGGCACGTGCGCGGCTTGGAATTGGCCAACATCAACCTGAATGTGGAAAAGGAAGACAAACGCCCCGCCATGGTTTGTTCAGACGTGGACGGGTTGGAAGTGGATAATTTTAAAGCCCAGGTCGGCGATGGAGTGGCGCCGGCGAAGCTCGCGGATGTCAAAAACATCGTCATTCGTAATTCGCCGATTTTGAAAGACGTGTCCGGGACCGAAGCGAAGTAAATGGCAATAACTCAGTCGAGCACTGCTTGATAAACCGAGCGGCAAACGCGCATGGCTTTGGGATGTTTGCGGATGCGCAACGGCACGCGTTGGAGTTCGGAAAGAGCCTGCATCGGCTGGCCCAGTTGCAGCCACAACTCGGCGCTTCTGAGCCGGACGGCATTTTGGAGGGAAATCGTCTGCGCTCTTGTTTTCATTCCTGCCATTGAAATGCCATTTTTTCGAAGCATTGCGAATAGGGATTATTCCTACTGGGAGGTCTGCTGGTCGCGCTGGAGAATGGATTGGTATTGGGGATACAACGACCTCACGCAATCCGGGCAGATGCCATGCGTGAATTCCGCGTTGGAACGGCTTCGGATGTAAGTCTCCACCTGCTCCCAATAACCGCTGTCGTTGCGGATTTTTTTGCACGACGCGCAAATGGGCAAAAGTCCGTTGAGAGTCTTTACGTGCCTCAAAGCATCGGTCAATTCGTGGATCAGGCGCAGGCGTTCCTTTTCCTGCCGCTTCCGGTCGGTAATGTCGCGCAACACGATGGAAGCTCCGTGGATATTCCCATCGCCGTTTTTGATGGGCGACACCGTGATGGAAACGTCAATGGGCGTTCCATCGCGGCGCAAGCGCGTCGTTTCGATGCGTTCCACCCGGCGGCCATGTTCAATCACATCGCGAATGGACGAGATCTCATGATGCTGTTCCGGAGGGACCAGGCTTTCAATGGATTCACCGACCATATCTTCGGCAGGATAGCCAAACATCTGTTCCGCGCCGAGATTCCAGCTCAGGATTGTGCCGCCCAACGTCTGGCTGATGATGGCATCGTCGCAGGTCTCGACGATCGAGGCGAGATGCGCCATGGCAAGCTGTGCCTGGCGGCGGATTTTCCGTTCTTGCGCGGCGCGCAATTCGCGGCTGATCGCTGGCGCGAGGCGGGGAAGGTCGTCCTTCATGATGTAATCGGACGCACCCGCTTTCATCATGTCAACGGCAACCTCTTCGCCGATTCTTCCCGAGACGATGATGAAGGGAGCATCGAACGCCTTTTGGCGGCACAACTCGAGCGCCTGGGCGCCGGTAAATCCGGGCATGTAATAATCGCTGAGAATGAGGTCCCACACGCGGGCATCCAGCGCCGCATTCAATCCCGCAGCGTCTTCGACGCGCTGATAGGAGAGCTGGAAGTTTTGTTTTTCGAGTTCGCGGGCAATCAGAAGCGCGTCGTCTTCGGAATCGTCGATAATGAGAAGGTGAAGGTGGCTAAACATAGTGGTTTACGTTTGCCGCCCGTTGTTCCTCCCCAACCGGCTGCACGATGAATGGTTTAAGATTTTTAGGCAAATCGTTGGTCGGTCGCGTATTTCCTGGTTTCGGCCGGAACAAGCGCCCCGGTTGTGTTTGCGGAAGTAGAAAAAATTTCTTCCAAATGACTTTTGATTTCAGCCGGAAGCTCGCCGGCGTCCACCAATTGTTGAACGATGCGGCCATAAAACAGGCGGTGCTCGACCGGCAACGCGGCGAGGGAAGCGTAAATGCCGCGCACAGCGAGCGTGAGGAAATTGCAGAAGCCCAGGACGGAATTGACGCATTCATTCGGCTCCGCCCGCTTCTTTTTGAGGTCTTCCTCCACCATCCTGCGCTCAGCGTCTGCGGCACGCAAAACGGCCTTGATCGGAATGCCCTCCAGCATTTCGCAAAACGATTCAAACAGGCCCCAATTCATAACATCTCTCCGCTTGGGAGATTCTCGACCAGCGGGAAGTGCCTTGCCATAGGGTCTTTACCCCGGCGGTGGCGATGGAGGGCTCGCGGGTGGCCCTTCCGGCGGCATTGGGAAGATGGCGCGCGACCAGAGGTTCGGATAGGCGAGAATAAGGTTTTCCAGGTCCGCGGCACGGCAGGGCTTGACGAGGAAAGTGTTGGCGCCCAACGAGTAAGCGGCTTGAATGGAACTCAAGTCTCCGGCGGCGCTAAGCACGACAATGAAAGTGCTTTTAAACTCATCGCGCGCCCTCAGCCAGCGCAGAAGCTCGAAACCGTCGATGCCAGGCAATTTCAAATCCACAAAAATAATGGATGGCAGCGGAAAACCGGCCCGATTGGAAAGGAGGGGGACAGCCTTCAGATACTTGATGGCATCCTCAGCACTGAAGCAAACTTGCGTCGGATTCAACACGCCGGCATTGCCGAGCATGAGTTGCAGCAACCGGGCGTCGTCCTCATAATCTTCCACGATGAGGACGGCATTCGAATCCGGGGCGTTCATTTGATTAAAAAACGGATTTATTTCAGTATCTAAACCTCCGTTTGGCGAAAGGATTCGTCCCCTCGGCCCACGGCGATTGTGCGACTTATCCTCGGGACACTGGCAGACGAAATCAATAGGTGCTTACCCTACTGGAGAAGGCGAGATTGGCGGAGAAAAGGATGTCGTGGCTGGCCAAGTACAGATTGCCATGCGAACCTGAAAGAGGGGCACAATGTGGTTCATTCGAGCGCGACTGGATTGGTCAGCGAGCCGATCTTCTCGATTTCAATGGTCACACTATCGCCGGCCTTCAACCAGCGTGGTGGCTTGCTGGCCATGCCGACGCCGTGAGGCGTGCCGGTCAAAATCACCGTGCCGGGCAGCAGCGTCGTTGAACCGCTCAGGAATTCTATCAGCGCCGGCACATCGAAAATCATGTCATCGGTGTTCCAATCCTGCACTGTATCGCCGTTGAGGATCGTGCGAATGCGCAGCGCATTGGGGTTCGGAATCTCGTCGCGCGTGACGAGGCACGGCCCCAGCGGAGCGAACGTGTCAAAGAACTTCCCGCGACACCACTGGCTGCCGCCGCGCTTGATTTGCCAATCGCGCGCACTCACGTCGTTCGCGCACGTGTAGCCCAGCACGTAATCGAGGGCCTCGGTCCGCCGCACATTTTTGCAACTGCGTCCGATGACCACCGCCAACTCGCACTCATAATCCACTTCTTCGCTGCGCAGATGGGTGGGAATCAAAATAGGTTCGCCCGGATGTTGCAGTGCGTTGACGCCTTTCACAAACAGAACCGGAAACTGCGGCTCGGGTAAATTGCTCTCGGCGGCATGATGTTTATAATTCAGCCCAATGCACAAAATGGCGGCGGGCGCGATCGGCGCGAGCCGTTTGGCAATTTGCGCGCGCTCATTTGTAACGTGATATTTGGAAAAAATATCGCCCTCGAGCCGGAACGTTTCGCCCGAAGGCCGTTCCGCTCCGTATAAGATTTTTCCAGTAGGATCCTGATACCGAATAATTTTCATGTGTGCGTTTAGAATTAGCTGGTTGCCCGTCCGCCTGACAAATCAAAAGTAAAACCGGTCGTGAAACTTGCCTCCGGCGAAACAATAAAAGCCGCCATGTCCGCTATTTCCTCGAGCGTGCCGCAGCGTTTCATTGGAATTTTTTCAGTCATGTAGGTCACCTGCTGCGGCGGCATGGCTTCCACCATCGGCGTTCGGATGACGGCCGACGCGAGCGCGTTGACAGTCACACCCGTTTCGGCCAGTTCCTTGCCCTGGGCTTTAGCCATGCCGATGACCGCGGCCTTTGACGCCGAATAAGCCATCATGCCCGGATTGCCCTCTTTGCCCGCGATGGAGGCGATGTGCAAAATGCGCCCGTAACCCTGCTGCAACATTCCCGGCAGGACGGCGCGCGCGGTGTTGTACGAACCGAAAAAGTTCACACGAAAAACCAAGTCCACATTTGCCGGGTCCACGTCATGGCTCTTGATATTCGTGATTCCGGTGATGCCGGCGCTATTGACCAAAATATCCACCGGGCCGGCCTGTTGGACGAGCTCGCCGATGGCCGTTTCAACCGCTTTCAAATCCGTTACATCGAGGCGAAGCGTCCGGGCATTTTTACCGAATATTTCGCGGGCGGCCTCCAGTTTCTTGGCGTCCAAATCGCAGAGCACGACTCTCACGCCGAGGCCGTGAAGTTTTTTTGCGATGGCCAGTCCAATGCCGGACGCGCCGCCGGTAATCAGCGCCTGTTGTTCGCCCCATCTTTTTTTCATGCGCTTTCTTTTTAAAAATCAGCGGCGCATTTTCTTCGCGCCGGCGATCAGATGTTTGCCCAACAAGATTGTTTCAGAAAGAACGTCCACTTCATTGCAATGTTCCCAGTCAATCCAAACGTATTCCACCGCGATCCAGCCGTTGAAGGAATTCCGTTTTAGCGCCTTCAATGCCCGCGTGAAATCAATCGCGTTTTCTTTAAAGCTGCTTTGCAACCTGCCTTTGCGGGCGCAGCGGGCATGAAAATGGGTGGCGCGAGCGGTAAGGGGCTCAACGCGCGAATCCGGAAACCCCGCGCGAGTGAAATGCGCGTAGTCCAGCGTCAGGCCAAGTCCCGGCACGAGCGCGGCCAGTTGAAGCGCGCGTTCGGGCGTGTCGGTGATGGAGCCGAGATGCGGCTCAACACCCAGCGTCAGTTTCATCGCAGCCGCTTGTTCCACACGCCATAACAACTCATCGGCGGCCCGGGCGAGAGACACTGCGCGCGGTTCGGCTTCGAAAACCACGCCCGGCAAAATGGTGATATGTGCCGAGCCGGCCGCTGTCGCATAATCCAACGTCCGCAAAAATTGCTCTCTGGCGAATTTGCGTCGCGCCATCTCGGGATGATTCACCGCAAAATCCGCGAAGTTCTCGTGAACCTGGAGAAAAATGTCCGCCGCCGTGAGACCCGCCGATGAAAGCCTGCGACGCAGGCGCGTCCCGTGTTTCACGGGGGAGCGTAATTCGTTTTCGGGACGCAAATGACTCCGGCCGGCAAACAAGCCGATATCCACCCCTCGACATTCGAGCAGCGCGATCAATTTTAACGCGGCATCGTGCGGCAAGAGCGGAAAACTGAAATCGGCGCAACTCAATTTAAGATTCATAGCATCAGTTGATTTGAAACAACGGCGAACCGATTTGATGCGATGCGCGGTAGAGGATGTTCAATTTATCGAGGGTCGCCGAGAGACTGTGACCATCGCGCAAATACTCCTGCAACGCCGTGCCGCCCTGGGTTTGCAGAGGAACGTAGCCGCTGTAACGCGGCCGCACCATTGCCTCGGCCTGGGCTGCGCGCGTGTCGCTGAAAAAGCCACCGCAAAGTTCGTCAGTGAAACTGTCGGTCCACGCCGCGCCGTGCGCCGGCTGGCCGCCCGCCTTGACGTAAATCGTTTTCTGCGTGCCGCCATTAGCCACGAACAACGCATAGTCCAGGGCCACGGAAACATTTTTGCACGTCGCGGAAATGGCGAGTCCCGTGCCTCCCAGCACGCTGCGCAGAGGCACACCGCCCGATTCGAGCGATGGAAGATGGCCAAACCGCAGCGGTTTGCGCGCGAACCCGGGCCGGGCGTAATTGTTATAGGTGTAGGCGAAGCCGTTCCAAGCGAAATCATCCGTTGTGGTCATCCGTTCGGCGCCGAGAATCGGGCTCAATTCAAAAATATCGCGCGGCATCGGTTCCGTCAGTTCCCGCAGCAACTCGACGGCATTTTGCATGACGCTCAGCGGTGCGATTTCTTCGCGATTGGCGAATGGCGTGGCGCCGAGAGCTTTGACCAGCATGACGAAGTGCAGGAACAAATCGGCGTTGAAGCCTGGGATGATCGCAAGCTTGCGACGCGCCAGGGCGACCAGTTCGCTCCAGGTTTGCGGCGGTTGAATGCCGGCGCGTTCCATCAAATCCGGTCGCCAGCTTGGGGCGGGTGTGGCGGCATCTATCGGCAGCGCCAGCAGTTGGTCCTGGTAAACGTAACTGGCGAAACTCTGGCCGATGGAATTTTGTTTCAGATCCGACACTGCGGCAGCCGGCGCTATCCGGAACAAATCAAACACCAATTGTTTTTCAAAACAAAATCCCGCCCACGGATGGTCTATGACAATGAGATCGAACTTTTGCGCCAGGGTGTCAATCGGCGCGTGCCCGAATTCATCGAGGGTGCGTTTATGCCAGTGAATGCGGACGCCAGGATGGGTTTCTTCGTAGCGTTGTGCAGTGGCGACCAATGGCGGGAAGGCGCGGCTATGGTCCCAGGCGATGCCGGTGAGCTGGACGGCGTGGTTCATGCCGAGGTCCGCGCCGCATCCGATTGCTTTATTTCAAAACCGTTTACCGTCACCGGGCGGACCCGCCGGATTTTTTCCGTGCGATTTGTCTGCGCCGATTCGCAGGCCGCTTCAATGACTTCCATCGCAGCCAGCCCCAATTCTCCAGGGGATCCATTGGAAGAGTTGCCCAGAATCGCGTCGATGAAATTCAACGCCGGCGATCGTTCGGGATAAATTTCATCCGTCCCGAGCGGCTCGAATTCCGTGTGTTGATCGTCGAAATTAATCAAGTGCATTGTCCCGCGCCAGAGTTCAAGCTGTAAAATGGCCTTGCTGCCGAATACGCGGACTTCATAGTTGCGCTCGCACACCGGCGTGGCGGCGGTGCTGGCAAGGTTGACGAGCGCGCCGTTTTCGAGCGTGATCGTGAGCGCGTTGTAAATGTCATTCCGCGAACCGTCGCGATCAAAGCGCGCAAAGACTTCCGCCGCGCGCAGGCCGGTAAGAAAAGTCATATAAGCCGCTGCGTGCGAAACCTGGCAGTAAATTTGCCCGCCGCCGGCAATGGCGGGATCGTTGTAGGAACCTTCGCAAGGCTCGATATAGACGTCTCGCATTCCGTGCGTCGGGGAGGTATTGATGCCGCGCAGCAATTTATCGATCGGATTGGTCATCAGCACTGAAATCATTTTGATTTCGCCGAGCGAGCCGGAGCGAATCAATCGCCGCGCCTCAATGCCGTGGGCGGTAAAGTGCCAGGGGCAACTGATGAGCAATTGCAATTTTTTTCTCGCCGCAATTTCAACCAGTTCCCGCGCTTCGCCGGCCGTGAAGGTCATTGGTTTTTCAATCAGCACGTGGAGGCCGCGTTCCAGCGCCGCTTTGGCCTGCGTGTAATGCACGTTTGGCGTCGAGGCGATTATCACGGCATCCAGGTCTTTTAGCGCGAGCATTTCTTCCAATCGGGTGCAGGCGTATTTGGCCCGGAAATCGCGCGCGATTTTTTCCGCCTTGGATTTTCCGCGGCTCTGCACGGCGAGGAGCCTCGCGTGCGGATGCGAATTGACCGCCGGAATGTGGGCGAATGTGGCCCACCAACCCGCGCCAATAATGCCGATGTGAACGGATTTCATGCTTCACCCGCCGAAAGGCGCCAGCAACTCTCGTTTCAATTCAACCCCGAACCCAGGCTTGTTCGGATCCAGCGTGACTTTCCCGTTCACCGGCAGCGGTTCGCCGTCCAGAACGCTGAAAATCGGCTGGATGTCCGTGCCTTTGCCCACGGAAAGATATTCCGCATAGGGCGAATTGCAATTGGCCATTACGAAATGATAGTTGTAAACGGAGGAACCGTGCGGGATGACCGGCATGTTGTAGGGCTTAGCCATCGCAGCAATCCAGCGCGTGGGCGTGTAGCCGCCGCACCATTGCATCTCCGGCTGGATAATGTCCGTGGCGTGATGATGGATAATATCGTGAAACGCCTTGTAGTGATATTCGAGATTTCCGGTCGCCAACAAAATTGGTGAAATACGATCGCGCAGGATGCGGTTGCTTTCCGTTGCCCAGCCGTTTTGGAGCGGGTCTTCAAACCATTTAACATCGTAATCCCGGACCCGCTCGGCCACGCGGGATGCGAACTCGATGTCCCATGAAAGATAACAATCGATCATGATTTCCATGTCGTCGCCCAGTCCGTCGCGCAGTTTGGCAATGAGCTTCTCCATTTTCTTGATGCCCTCACGTCCGCTTTCGACGCCCCACGGCGCAGCGATTTTCACACCGAGAAATCCGCGGTCGCGCCAGGCATCCACGAAGTCGGGATGGATCGTGACATAGCACGGAATGGATTCCTTGGTCTGGCCGCCGATCATTTTATAGACGGGCAATTTTTGCGCCTTGGCCACCAGATCATAAAGCGCGAGATCCACGCCGGCCATCGCCATGTTCGTCGTACCGCCCAAACCGTAAGGCAGCATGGACCGGTTCATCTGGTCCCAAATCAACTCGATGTTGAAGGGATCCTGGCCGATGAGAAATCGTTTCAAGTGCTGGTCGATGATGCTGCAGGCAAAAGCGCCTCCGCCGTAATTGGCGCAAAATCCGCTCACGCCTTCATCGGTGAAAATTTCGATGACGAAAGGATCCTGGCCTCCGCCCATCCAGAGCGAGCGAATGCGCGAATACTTTGGATGGACGGACATCGGATTGGATATAAGCGTCTGCGCCTGCCAGCCGCCGCCCCAGTATTGTGATTCGCCCTGCGCGGCGCCGCGCGCGCCCGTGTCCCCGGATTTAACCGTGTAAAGCTTGATATTGGTAATTTGCATCCCGAATTCGTTTACTCTTTTTGCGTAGCCAACAAACTCGCAGGCTGTTCGCCGTCAAACAATGGACAAAATGGCAATCAATATGGATTTTTTGGCTAATAGCCTCATAGAACCCCATCTCATAAATAGGCTATGGGTGCCTGTTTTCACTTGGAGCGTGCCTGAAAATTCCATTTCATCTTGGCAGCCGACGTGAGTCGGCTCAAATTTCATCTTGAAACCGCTAAATCGGCGAGTAGTCAGAGCCGGCTCACGCCGGCTGCTACGTTTTTCAGACAGTCTCATAGGTTGCAATCATCGGCGAAGCCGGCTGCGGCTGCGCCATTGGCTGGGCGTCAGGTTCAATCTTTGGCGAAACAGACGTGAGAAATAAAGTTCGTCCTCGAAGCCCGTCTGTGAAGCGATTTCTTTGATGGACAATTCGGTTTCAGCCAGCAGATTCCGGGCGCGGACAAATCGAAGCTCCAGCAGGTATTGGTGCGGACTCAAGCCGGTGTGGGTGGCAAAGGTATGGCGGAACCAACTGTAACTTACGCCCATTTCCTGCGCCAAAAACTCCATGTCCAAATCGTGTTCGAATTCGTTCTGGATGCGGGTGATGGCGCGTTCGATGACGTTGGAGTTTTGCAACCCCGCCACCGGCTGCGCTTGCTGAGCGGAATAAATCAGCCCCATCAGGTTGTGCGTCGCGCCCGCGAGAATCTGCTGAAGCGCCGGGCGATTCTCACGGATCGCCTGCATCACGCGGCTGAAAGTAGCCAATACAGTATCCTCGGCATTGACTCTCACCACCGGATTTTTTTTGGATATGAATCCATGTTTAAGCCAGCGATGCGCCATTTCGCCGTTGAAACCAATCCAATATTCGTGCCAGCCCGTTTCCGGGAGTGGCGCGTACCGATGCCACACCCCGGGAAAAAGCAGGAACGCATGGCCGGCTTCAATGTCGGCGGAAAAATTCTGTTTCGATTCGAATTTTCCGCGTCCGCTGGAAAGATAGAGCAGGGCATATCCCTCAAGAATTCTCCCTTGCCGCCAATCGAACGAATAACCTTTGGGATGGCCGCTGGGCGGATACACGGTATTGGGCGCCACCCGCGATTCGCCGGCGGTCGTCACGTAAAGCCCCCAATTTTCATCGCGTTTGCTTACGGGAAAATAGCGATAGAATGAGGCGGTCTCGGATTTCATGCCACGACCCCGAGTCTTTATTTCCGCGCTGATCAAGTCAAGCGCGACCCTTGCGAAACCATTTTCTCCATGGGAATTGCCATTTTCTCCATTGTTGATTTTAGTTGAGAATGCAAACGTGTCACCGATCACCAGTAGCATGAACTTGAACGACGACAAAAGTCTTCCCATCGTTGGCACAAAAAAAGATAGTTAATTGTCAGAAGATCACCATAAATCGCAATAGGCCAGCGGAAATAAATCCATCCCCCACTATGAGCACACCCTCAACCACAGTTCAGCAGACAATCAATTGGCGCAGCCTTCGCCATCGAATAATGGCGGCACTCGTTCTTTTTTCCATTGTGCCCATGGCAACGCGGGCGCAACTGGTGACCAACATCATTTATCAAGACAACTTCGCGAGAACAGGAGCGCTCGATGGCTCGGCTCCGGACACCGTGAATTTGCCCGGCGCCAATTGGTTTGCCTGCAATGTGCCGTCGCTGAATGCCCAAATTCAGACGGACGGTTCGGAACTCGCTCTGACGAACGTTCCGGGAACTACCAATGGTTTTTACCTGAATGGCTTCCTGCCGTTCGTTCCGCAGGTGGGTCATATTTATTCTCTTAGCTGTAATATCAAACCGATATCCGGAGGCTCGCAGTGGCTGGCGTTGGGTTTTGCCACACACCCGTTGACGAACAACTATTTTGCTACCTACCAATGTGGCTCGGGATGGCTGCTCGTGCGCGGAAACGGCGGCCAAATTCAAACATGGGGAGCGCTGACTGGCTCGAGTACGTTTACCAACCTCATTGGCACCAACTTCCAAACGTTCACAGTCACTCTGGACACGACTACGGGAAATTCACAAAGAAATTGGAACATAAAATTCTATACCAACAACGTGTTGGTGCCCGGTGGCAACTATACAATTCCGTGGGGCAATTATCCGATCAAGTATGTGGGTATTGGCGCGGATGCCGGACAAGGGTATTTCCAGCAATTCACTTTGACGGACGTCTTGATCTTTTCGGGAACGCCGACGATTGTTGAGGAGCCCCAGAATACAACGGCGCAGGTAGGCCAGACTGCCACGTTCTGGGTTGGTGTTACGAATGATTATCCCGCCGCTTCGTATCAATGGATGACCAACAGCGCCGGCGGTCCCACCAATGCTATCCCGGGGGCGACTAATGCCTTTTACACCACGCCAACGCTGGATATGTCATACAATGGATTAAATTACAGCGTGGTTATCACCAACACGCTGGCTTCGACGAACAGCGCACTGGCGGCTTTGACGGTCGTGTCCGGACCGCCAACGGTTTTTTCCGCCGAGAAAACTTCCAATCTGACAAACATCGTTGTCGCATTTTCCAAGGCGATTGATCCCGCCACCGGCTTGAACCCCGCCAATTATGCTGTAACCATAAACGGAGCTTCGAGCGGCGTCTCCGTTCTCTCCGCCAGTTACGGCAGCGCATCCAACAACGTCATTTTGACGACTTCGACGCTGAACACAAACGTCGGCTATTATCTTGTCGTTCAAAACGTCAAAGACCAGTTCGGCAGCACCATGAGCGCTACCGCCAACGTTCCGGTTCTTCCCGCTGGCCTGGTTCTCTATTTGCGGGCGGATTCGGGTGTGGTTTATGACGGTAGCGGCTCGCTGGTGGCGCAATGGCGGGACCAGACCACCAACGCCAACGATGTGCTTCAATACTTCGGCGTGCCGTCGGCCGGCCCCACCTATCTCGGCCCCGTGGTCAGGCCGACCACAAGCGGCTTCAATAACGGCCAACTGGCAGTGGATTTTGGCAGCACGATTCACTGGCTGGCGGCTCCATCTACTCCCAGCCTGGAATCGCTGACCAGCAACACCACCATGTATGCCGTCGCCAACTTTACGGGCGCCAGCGACGATATTGTCAATAAAGTCTGGGGCAATTTGCCGGCACCGTTCGATTGGGACCCGAACCCCAACGAAAACGTGCAATACGGAAACGGCGGCAACAACTCGCCGGCTGGTGGCATCGGAAGTAGTGTTTCTCTAAACAAGCCTTATGTTCTTACTTCCATGCTTGCATTTCCACCGGCTTCCGGAGTGACGAATATCTTTAATTTCTGGCTCAACGGTGCTAACAACGGGAATGGCAGCATAAGACCCCTCACTGACAACCCCCCAGTCCTGTGGGATGCCGGGTTTCCGCTTTGGGTTGGAGCACGATGGGATTTGATCAATCCTCGAATGAGGGGCCAGATCGCGGAAATCATGCTCTTCAATACCGCCATCTCAGCC
>DASXHY010000226.1:0-3975 GCA_036488095.1 Verrucomicrobiia bacterium
ATTCCTGTCCGATGATTAGTCGGACGAATTACAATTTTAAAACTCTCCACCGACACCCACTAACTGGTTGTCAGTGAAGGGGCTCTCACTTATCGCACAATTCAATTTTCAATGAGCAACGAGATGTTTCCATCTCAAAAAATCTTTGTTGCCTCGAAGGTCTTTTTCCCAATTTAGGGGACAAAAAACCTGAGAGCCGATTTAATATCTTTAACTCGGCCTCTCAGACCTTCGTTATTACGCGTCCAGTTTTACCCGCATCGCGCCGACTGTCAACAGTTTGTTATTCACTGTTTTCGTCGTAAAGAACGTCACCAAAATATCCGAGCCGCAGAACCGCGCAAGAGTTTTTTTTACTTTTTTGTGACTTTCTTTCAATACCTTGATTTTATTGGCGTTTTTGCCTAAAAATTCGAAACAAAAAAGTCGTATCGACCCCAAAAGCTCATCCAAAATGCGCCCGTTCGTCTCCATCGAAGCATCTTTTCTCCCCGTTTCCATCAGCGCCACCGCGATCTTTTTCACACCGAAATCTCTTTTCAACGTGTTCACCGTCAGTAACGTGTGATTGATCGTCCCCAAGCGATTTCTCGAAATTACAACCACCTCGCAATCAAGCTCTTGAATCAAGTCGGCTACCAGGAATCTCTCACCCAACGGCACCAGCAATCCCCCCGAGCCTTCTACCAAAAGGCATTCGCATCGCGCCGCAATCGTTTTAATTCGCCGCACCACTTCCACAAGCGAAATGGCGTGTTTGTGTTGCCGCGCGGATACCAGCGGTGCGACCGGTTCCGGAAAATAAAACGGGTTGATTTCGTCCTCGTTCAACTCGCCGTCCTGCATCGCGCGCAGCAGGCGCACATCCGCGCGACCGCCGGAGCAAAAGGGTTTCATTGCCAGCGCATGAACACCGCTGGTTCGCAAGTGATGCAGCAGGAGCCCGGTGAAAATGGTCTTGCCGATGCCCGTGTCCGTGCCCGTAACGAAGATGATTTTTCCGGGCCGCTGGCGCGCGCGCAATTTCATTTCGTCGTAGCGCAGGCTGGCAGCCTGCTGTTTCGCCGACTGGCAGTCGGCAGAGCGTGAATCCAGTTCAATTGTTGCCGAAAAATAATCCGCCTGACCAATTTCATTTCGGATAAAAACTCAAAATCTGTATATCGCGCTGGTTGTTGCGGCCGATGATTGCGTAATACGTCTGTTTCGAGCTACCCATTTGCGCGTCCACTTCCACCTCGAACGTGCTGCTGCGCGTCGTGCAATAATGATTCAATTGCGGCGACGCAGATTGTGGCAGCCCGACCGACGCCAACTCGCCCACGCTGGAAAACGGCGTGTCATCATCCGTGCCGTCCGCGCCATCAGGACCCGAGCGCACGCGGATGATCTGGTCGGCGATGGAGGCATCGATGCCCGGGATCATTTGCAGGACCGTGCTGCTGGCCGTGTTGATGTTGATGCGCCCCGTCGAAATTGGCGTGAAAACATCCACCAGATACGCGCCGTACTCAACCGGCGGAATCGGATCGCCGAAGCGATCGAATCTTTGAATGTTCGCGTAGTCTTTGGAATAAATTTCCGGGTTGTCGCGAATGCCCTTGATCAATAGCAACTCGGAGACGTCATCAATGGGTCCGTTCTTCGCGGCGTACGGGGGCGTCAATCCGTTGTAATAATCACTCTCGGCGCCGTTGACGCGCGCGTTGTCGTCGCGATCGACCCAATCCAGAATGCTATCCACAATCGCCCCGCTGTCGTTCGCATCAGCGCCCACGACTCTCATCACCTGGTTCAAGGTGGCTTCGTCGGCCGTGTTGACGTTAATTTTGCGTTCGAGGTCCGTGATTTTCAGGTTAAACACGCCGTCGCCGATGTGAAAATCCGTCAGCGTGACCTCGGCCAGCGGCCCGTTGGTCTCGCAAGCTGCGCCCGGCCCGCCCGCCCACTTCTGGTTCAAGGAATCGTAGGGGCACTTTTCCTGCCCGAGAATCCATCGCGCGTACTCCACGCCCGAGCGTCCAATCCATTCCAAGTCCGCCTGGTTGTTCGAATTAAGCGCCAGCTTTGTTTCAACTTTCATCGAGTAAGCGAACGCGCCGGCCAGCACCGATAGAACGAACACCGCCATCATCACGACGATCAGCGCAATGCCGCGTTTGGATGATTGAAGGGGAATGTTCATTTGCCGGGTATTACCACGGAGGGAGGTTGGCCTCCGGGCCGGGTTGAACCTGGGATCTGCCAGCCGGGTTGCACAGCCACGGACGGTAGCGCGACGATGCGCGTGACTTCATCCTGGTCGCCGCCGAGTTGGACCGTGAATTTCACCATTTGCGGCAATTGATTGGTCTGCGTCCATTCGTCCAGCCAATCGGCCTTTTGTTTGTCCCAGAATTCCATCTCGAATTTTTTGACATCATTGGCCAGCACCACCGGGTAATTCTGCTCGTCTTCGTCCATGTCCATCAGCACCGGATTCTGGCGCAGCACCAGGCGCTTTCCGCTTCCGTAGTCCGAGCCTTGCTCCACGGCAAACGTCACGCGGCGCACGTTAAACTCTCCGAACCGTCCGCTGCGGGGAAATTCCGGCGACAGGCGCGAAACAAAACTTAAATACGGCTCGGTGCCGTTCTCAGCTTCGAAGGTGTAATATTGCACGTCCGCCACGAACGAGCGCGTGGACCCGAGCGCTTCCTCGATGGTGCGCAGGGCGACGCGCGAGCGTTGCGCGGTGACAGCCGCGCGGTTGCCGCTGGCGGACCCGCGGATAATGGCTTGCCAGCTCGCAAATATCGCCGCCACGACCATCCCGAAAATCGCCATGGCCGTCAGGATCTCGATGATGGTGAAGGCGCGCGCCATATGCACCCCGTAGCAGCCGACGTGAGGAGACTCTAATTTTTCCCGCGCAAAAGTGTGAGCCTCCTCACGTCGGCTGCTACGGTTAAAATATCTGAAGTTCATCTTGAACGCCTTCAATGATGCGGCAAGGTCCTACTAATGCCGCCGCCTTGCTTCATGTTTGGCAGGTAAATCAGGAAATGCGATTGCACTTCCAAGTGCTGGTTGCGCTGCACCAAAAAATCAACCTGGCACAAGCCGTTGGAAGCAATCTGCGTCAGGTCCGCATCGCATTTGCAGCCGGGATACATCTCCTCCAGGTCCACGTCCAACGGCCCTTCCGCCACCTGGTTCGTATTGACCAACTGCACATAAATCATGCCCGCCACGGAGCCGGTATCGATCGTTCGATGCTGCTGCAGCTTCCGCGCGCTGGCCAGGGAATTCGAAGTCAACGCCAGCACCGCAAACAGGCACATGAATAAAATCCCGACCGCAATCATCACCTCGAGCAATGTAAACGCGCGACTGTAGGAGCCGACGTGAGGAAGCTCTAATTTTTTCCGCGAAAAAAGCGTGATCCCCCTGGCATCGGTTACCGGCTTCATGAGATGCGCCCCGCGAACCCTCAGGTCCAAACTGTTAATCAAAACTTTCATTGGACGCTGTTAGAGACCGTCGGAAGACCTGTGGTGATTTCGAGCGAAATTTTCCGCCATTCGTTATTGTTCGAACGCAGCACCAGCGTCATCTCGTCGCACATGCCGTTGGGGAAAAACCGGACCTTGACCGTGTCGAAATCCTTGCACTCCTGCAAATTCACATCAAGCATCTCGATCGTGCAATTCTCGATCTTGGCCGAGTGCGCCCACGAGCCATAACCGCCGCTCGTGCTGGCAGTTTCGCAAGTCCCATCCTTGGGATGAAAAATCAGGTCGGTCGGCGAGCCGCTCATGATGGCCGCGGCGCGCGCGGACTGGCACGTCTCCACGATGTCGCTCGTGGTCTTACGCAACCCTTCCTTATGGAAAAAACCGTAAAGCGACGGAATGGCGGCGGCGACGATGATTCCCATGATCGCGACCACAATCATGATTTCAATCAACGTGAAAGCGCGGGCCAACGACGAAT
>DASXHY010000233.1:0-2683 GCA_036488095.1 Verrucomicrobiia bacterium
GGATGCATCACGTTTATTTGGTTTCTCGTGGCCTCGATCAAAGTTTTATGGGCGAATTATAAGTATGGGGATCCAGATATACGACGCATCAACACATTCCTGTTGAGCCTGTTCATCGGGAAAATCATTTTGTTCATGGCGATTATCGGCGGTTTTTACGGCGACATGGTGGTGTTTATCGGCATTGTCGGCCTCAACATTGCCCTTAATGGCGGCGTGGCCAAACCGGCGCCGGTCACCCATCCCCAAATGGTTTTCCGACGCTTTCGGACGTTGTCAGCGCCAGTGGCGGCCAACTGACGCGGACGGTGGGGGCATTCGCGGCGCGAAATACAATTCAACTGTTCTGTGACTGATATGCTCCGCCGGCCAAAATGACATCGCCCTCGACCAAACCGCGGCTCCTGATCATCGAACTCTGGGGGTTGGGCGATTTGGCCATTGCGACTCCATTTCTTCGCGCCGCAGTGCAAAAGTACGACGTAACCGTCCTCGCGAAGCCTTATGCGAAGGACTTGCAATCGAGGCTGTGGCCGGAAATAAAAGTGCTGCCGTTTGTCGCGCCCTGGACTGCTTTCCGAGGAAAATATCATTTGTACGCGTGGCCATGGCGGCGAATGCTGCAGCTTGGACGAGAAATTCGCGCGGCGCGATTTGATGTGGGACTCTCGGCGCGGTGGGATCCGCGCGATCATTTTCTATTGGCGTTTGCCGGGGCGAAAAAACGCTTGGGTTTTCCGCGCGTGGGCAGTCGCGTGTTTTTGACGCAGCCGCTTCGCCGGGCGGATCCGGAGGCGCATCGCTATGAAAACTGGCGCATCCTCGGCCGGGCCATTGGCTTGGAATTGCCCGCCCGGGAGGACATTGCAATTCCGCGCCGGGCGCAGGGCCGACCCGGTGACGTTCTCATGCACACGGGCGCGGGCCAATCCATCCGCGTTTGGCCGCTGGAGAATTATCGAAAGCTGGCGGCGCGTCTCCGCCAACAACAATACCGCGTGCAGGTCGCGTGCGATCCCGAGCAGCGCGGTTGGTGGCTCCAGTGTGGGGAGGCCGATGTGGCCACCCCGAAAACTGTGACCGAACTGCTGACTTTGGTGGACCGGGCCGATGTTCTCATCGGCAACGATTCCGGGCCGGGACATTTGGCGGCATTCGCCGGCGTGCCGACCTTCACGATCTTTGGTCCGCAGTTGCCGGAGTGGTTCGCGCCATTGCACCCGGCGGCGCAATGGACCGAGGGCAAAGCCTGTCCTTACAAACCGTGTTCGGACTACTGCCGTTTTCCAGAACCGGTTTGCCTCACCGGTTTGACCGAACCGGAAATCTGGACGCGCATCGAGCCGTTTTTAAAAAAGCTCGGCGCTGGCCGGTAAATGCCGAAGGCACTTACGCCCGGGCCGCCGCCAGTGGGGCATTCGCCACGTGCGACCTGCCGCTCACGATTTCATCATAGATCCACGCGTAGGTCTTTTCCATGCCGTCGCGCAAACGCACGTTGGGTTCCCAGCCGAGCAGTTTGTGGATGAGTGTGTTGTCGCTGTTGCGGCCGTTCACGCCCTTGGGAGCTTTCAAATTGTAGCTGCGTTTCAACCGGATGCCCGCGATGTCCTCCACCATGTCCACGAGGCCGTTGATGGTGATGATTTCGCTGCTGCCGAGGTTGATGGGCTCGATGATATCGCTGTTCAAGATCGCCTGAGTGCCTTTCAAGCAATCCGTGATATACATGAAACTGCGCGTCTGGTGGCCGTCACCCCAGATTTCAATTTCATGTTTGCCGGACAATTTAGCCTGGATGACTTTCCGGGAAATTGCCGCCGGCGCCTTCTCGCGGCCGCCGTCGTAGGTGCCCTGCGGACCATACACGTTGTGGTAACGCGCCACTCGCGTCACGACGCCGAAGTCTTCGCGGAAATGGCGGCACATGCGTTCGCTGAAAAGTTTTTCCCAGCCGTAACCGTCCTCGGGCATGGCCGGGTAGGCGTCGGCTTCCTTGAGCGGGACGACGTCGGGCGACGTTTGTTTGTCCGCGCGATAAACGCACGCTGACGATGAGTAAAAATATCTTTCGACGCCGAACTTCTTCGCGGCCATGAGCAGGTGGGTGTTGATGAGCACTGAGAGCATGCACAATGCGCGATTGTTTTCGATGAAACCCATGCCGCCCATGTCCGCGGCGAGATTGTAGACGATGCCCGCGCCGCGCAAGGCCTGTTCGCACGCGCCCTTGTCCTGCAAATCAAGCTGGAGATTTTCCACCTCGGGAAACTGTTGATACCATTCATCGAACGGCTTGATGTCCACGGCGCGAATTTCGTGCTGGCCTTGCTTCAATAAATCCGCGACCAGATGCCCGCCGATGAATCCGCCTCCGCCGCAAACAACGATTTTCTTTTTCATACAATGAGATAAAAACTAGGTTATCAGCCTAAAGGTCGTGATTCCTCGATTCCAGCAAAATGTTGTCCTTGATTCGGTCGGCGGCGGACGTTTGGGCGTGTATACCCCCGCAAGGGTTGGAATGGGTGCGAATGCGGGGAAAAGTTGAGAGTTGAGAGTTGAGGAGTTGAGGAGTTTGAGAGTTGAGGAGTTGGAACGGAATTGGTGAGTCCTCCCCCCTAGGGTGATATGGATTGACTTGGTTTGACCGGGTTGGACGGCTCTTGAGGGATATGGGGTT
>DASXHY010000304.1:0-6675 GCA_036488095.1 Verrucomicrobiia bacterium
GGCGCCGCAAAAGCCAAATTCATGGATGGCTCGATGGTCATTTACAGAGGCGAACTCAAGGACAACGCAGGCAAAGTTGTCATTCCGTCGGGCACGGAAATGAAGCAGCAGGACATCACACTCGAAAAAATGGATTACCTCGTTGAAGGAGTCATCGGCAAGACCGGTGGTTGATTTAAACCACCCTGCAAAGAACCGCCATGGACGCGACTGCCGCCACTGAAAAATCCAGCTCCGCTCCAGCCGAACTGGGGGCGGTCGTGTCCACAACGTCCGCGCCAGTCGAGCGGGAAACCCGCAACTGGCGCGGACTCGCGGAATCGATTGTCATCCGCGTCGGAACATTGCTCGTGGCGCTGATTGCCTTCGGCATCTTTTGCGGGTTCGCCGGAGCGAACGTTTTTTCCGTCTATCACTCCATTTACCGCGCTGCATTCGGCAGTTGGTTCGCGTTTCAAAACACGCTTATCCGCGCCGCGCCCATCATGCTGTGCGCTCTCTGCACTGCCCTGCCGATGCGTCTCGGCATGGTGGTCATCGGCAACGAAGGCGCGCTGGTCATGGGCGGGCTGGGCACGGTAATCATTGGCACGACCTGGACCTCAGCGCCGCACTACGTCGCCCTCGCCAGCATGGCAATTGCCGCGATGGCCTGCGGCGGACTTTGGATCATGTCCGTTGGCGCAATGAAAATCTATCGCGGTGTCAACGAGGTCATCTCGAGCCTGTTGATGAACTACATTGCCATCGCGATTCTGAATCACCTCGTGAACGGGCCGATGCGCGATCCGGCCAGCCTCAACAAGCCATCGAGTTACCCGATTCCCGAAGCCAATCAACTGGGCAACATCCCCGGTTCGCGTGTTCATTTCGGCCTGGTCTTCGGCGTGATCGCCTGTCTCATCGCGTGGTTCCTGATTGAACACACGACGTTCGGCTTCAAAGTCCGCGTGATCGGCGGCAATATTCGCGCTGCTCGCATCGCCGGTCTTTCCGTCGGAAAAATTTCACTCATGACGTGCTTCCTGGCCGGCGCGGCTGCGGGTCTCGCGGGCATGGCCGAGATTGCCGCTGTTCAAGGCTCCGCCAATGAATCACTCGCGGCGGGCTATGGCTACGCCGGCATTCTTGTGGCCTTCGTTGCGCGCCAGAATGGCCTCGGCGTGCTGTTCGTTTCCATCTTGCTCGGGGGCATTCTCACCAGCGGCGGCATGTTGCAGCGCGTGGACCATCTTTCTGACGCCACCGTGCTGGTATTTCAGGGAATTGTTTTCCTGGCGATTCTGTTCAGCGAATCACTTTACGGACGGTTCAAAATTTTTCAGGAGCCCGCTCATGTCCGCAACTGAATCCATCGGCTGGCTGGGCGTCCCGCTCGCGGTTTTCGCAGGCGCGATTCGCGGCAGCTCGCCGTTTCTTTTTGTGAGCCTGGGTGAATGCCTCACGGAAAAAAGCGGCAAAATCAATCTTGGCCTGGAAGGCACCTTGCTCATGGGCGCCATGACCGCCTACGCGATTTCTTACAAAACCGGTTCACCCTGGGTCGGTGTGGCCGCTGCCGGATGCTCCGGCGCAATGCTCGGGCTCGTCCACGCCTGGCTTGCGCAACGTTCGCGTGTCAACGATATCGCCGTTGGCATCGCAATGTTCATCTTTGGCAGCGGCCTCGCCTTTTTCCTCGGCGACCCGTTCATTCAACCGATGGCGCCGTCGTTGCGCGGATTCGAATTCGGCAACTGGAGCAACCTCCCGCAGGTCCGGGCCGCACTAAAGATCAGCCCGTTGCTGCTGCTCGGCATTGCACTCTCTTTCGGGTTATTCTGGTTTTTCAACAACACACGCTGGGGTCTTTTCATTCGCGCCGTGGGCGATAATCCCGCCGCCGCCCGCGCGCAGGGAATTTCCGTCGTTAAAGTCCGCACCCTCTCAATCATGACCGGGAGCTTCCTCGCGGGTTTGGGCGGAGCCTATCTTTCGCTCGTCTATCCCGGCTCGTGGACGCGATTGGTGTCGAGCGGCCAGGGTTTGATGGCGGTGGCGCTGGTCATTTTCGCGCGTTGGAACCCGCGCCGCTGCCTGTACGCTTCGCTGCTGTTTGGCGGCGCCCAGGCGGTTGGCCCTGCGCTACAGGCGGCCGGAGTGCAATCGTATTACTACCTTTTCAATGCTGCGCCCTACATTCTCACACTCGGCATCATGATTTTCACCTGCTCGCCCAAACGCACCCTGGCCGGCGCGCCGGGCGCGCTCGGAACCGGCGAATGAAATGAAGACACACGTTGAATCCGATCCTTATCCCTGGCCGTTCAACGGCGATTTGCGACCGCAAAATACGGTTTTTCTGGTGATCGACATGCAAACCGATTTTTGCGGCGCGGGTGGTTACGTGGATAAAATGGGCTACGATCTTTCATTGACGCGCGCGCCCATCGAGCCCATCAAAAAAGTCCTCGCTGCAACACGCGCCAAAGGCTTTCACGTCATGCACACGCGTGAGGGACATCGATCCGACCTTGCCGATTTGCCGGAGAACAAACGCTGGCGCAGCCAGCGCATCGGCGCGGGCATTGGCAAGCCCGGTCCGTGCGGAAAAATTCTCGTTCGCGGCGAACCCGGTTGGGACATCATTCCCGAACTTGCGCCGGCCGATGGCGAAGCAATCATCGACAAACCGGGCAAAGGTTCTTTTTACGCCACGGACCTCGACATGCTTTTACGCCGGAAGGGAATCCAGAACATCGTCCTTGCCGGCATCACGACCGACGTCTGCGTCCATACGACCATGCGTGAAGCGAACGACCGGGGGTACGAATGCCTCTTGTTGTCCGACTGCACAGGCGCCACCGACCATGGCAATTATCTCGCCGCGTTGAAGATGATCAAAATGCAGGGCGGTGTGTTCGGCGCGGTCGCCGAGTCCAGCGCATTCATCAAAGCCATCTCATGATTCAGCACATTCCACCTCAGCGCCCGCTGCCTCCCGGTCCGTTGCTGCTGGAACTGGTGAAGATCGTCAAGCGCTTCGGACCCCTCACGGCTGTGGACGGTATTTCCATGAAAGTCGAGCCGGGCACGTTCCACGCCTTGCTCGGAGAAAACGGCGCGGGCAAAAGCACCCTTGTGAAATGCATCATGGGTTTTCACCCAGCTGATGAAGGCGACATCGTCATCCATCATCACTCGCGGGATATTCGCAGTCCACATGACGCGCAGGAATTCGGCATTGGGATGGTCTACCAGCATTTCACACTCGTTCCGTCCATGACCGTGGCGGAAAACTTATTGCTGCCCCGCAATAACATTCCCGGCGTGATTGGTTGGAAAACGGAATTCGCCAAACTCGAGGAATTCATGGCCAGCGCGCCATTTCGCGTGGACCTGCACGCGCCGGCTTCGTCTCTGGCCGCCGGCCAAAAACAAAAGGTCGAAATCCTCAAGCAACTTTATCTCAAGAGCACGATTCTCATTTTGGACGAACCGACCTCCGTTCTGACGCCGCAGGAATCGGACGAAGTGTTGGGCTTGCTGCGCGAAATGGTCGTGCAGAAAAAACTGAGCATCATTCTCATCACACACAAATTCAAACAGGTTGCCGATTTTTGCGACGAAATCACCGTGATGCGCCGGGGTAAATTCGCCGGCGCCGGGAAAGTGAAAAACCTCACGGTGCCTGAAATGTCCCGGATGATGCTCGGCGAACAACGCACCGCGGAGCAGGTTAAAAAAGTGGAACGAGCCATCGGCGCGCCGGTTTTGGAAATCGTAAATCTATGCGCTGAAAAGGAAAATGGCCTGCCTGCAGTAAAAAGTGCCACGCTCACCGTGCACGCCGGCGAAGTCGTCGGGATTGCCGGGGTCTCCGGCAACGGCCAGCGCGAATTGGTCGAAATCCTCGGCGGCCAGCGCCGCGCGACTTCCGGCGAGGTGAAAGTTTCCGGCAAAGCCTACACCGCGACACGGCGCGAGATGTTCGAGCACCAATTGTTCGCCCTGCCGGAAGAACCGTTGCGCAACGCGTGCGTGCCGGATATGAGCGTGGCGGACAACCTTGCTCTGCGCACGTTCGACCGTCCGCCGCTCGCGCGCAAAGGCTGGCTCTTGAATCGCCGCGCCATCCGCCATAGCGCGCGCGATTTCATTCATCGCTTCAACATCCGCACGCCGTCACCGGAAACGCCGGTGCGCAATCTTTCCGGCGGGAATGTGCAACGAACGGTTTTGGCGCGCGAACTTGCCTCGGGCGAACCGCGGCTTCTCATCACCGCCAATCCGTGCTTCGGACTGGATTTCAACGCCGTCGCCTTCATCCACAGCCGCATTACCGACGCGCGCAACCGCGGCGTGGCGGTTTTGCTCGTGAGCGAGGACCTCGATGAATTGCTCGCGCTTTCCGACCGCATTCTCGTTATGGCCGGCGGCGCTTTCGTGCACGAAACCGAAGGTGCGCGGGCAGATATCAACGTCATTGGACAAAAAATGGCCGGCCACTGAAAATGAAAACGACTCAAACCACTTCCATCGACGCCGAGCCTTATCCGTTTGAATTTTCACCCTTCACGTGCGCCCTGCTCATCATCGACATGCAGCGCGATTTTTTGGAGCCGGGCGGCTTTGGGGAAATGCTCGGCAACGATGTCTCGCAATTGCGCCGGACCATCAGGCCGAACCAAAAGCTCCTCGCAGCCTGGCGGGAAAAGAATTTGCCCGTCATTCATACCCGGGAAGGTCATCGGCCCGACCTCGCGGATTTGCCTGCGGCAAAAAAGATCCGTGGGCGCGGCAAGATATGCATCGGCGACACCGGCCCCATGGGTCGCATTCTCGTGCGTGGCGAAATCGGCCACGATATTATTCCTGAACTTTATCCGCTGCCCAACGAACCGATCGTCGACAAGCCCGGGAAAGGCGCGTTCTTCGCCACTGACCTGCACGCCATTTTGCAAAACTTGGGCATCCAGCAACTTATCGTCACGGGCGTGACCACCGAAGTTTGCGTGAACACCACCGTGCGCGAGGCCAACGATCGCGGTTACGATTGCCTCGTTCCTTCCGATTGCGTCGGCTCTTATTTCCCTGAATTTCAGGAGATGGGGCTCAAGATGATCAAAGCGCAAGGCGGCATTTTCGGCTGGGTGTCTCATTCCGACAAAATTCTCGAAGCCATCCAATGAGCAAACGAATTTCAACGTGCTTAACTGTGAAACAGAAAGGTTAAACTCATGACAACAACGACCATGAAACCCAGACTCTGGGTGCCCGGAGATTGGAACGCCTTTTTCGGCTTTGGCACCAATATTCTCGTCAACCTCCTGACGTTGACCGGTCTGCTCCGCTTCGTCCTTAAGATGCCCGACGAGTTGATTTTCGGGCGAATTCTTCCGGCAACCGGATTGATGCTGTGCCTCTCCACCTTGTACTATGCGTGGCTGGCATATCGTCTCGCTAAAAAAACCGGGCGCACCGACGTGTGCGCATTGCCCTCGGGCATCAGCGTGCCGCACATGTTCATCGTCACCTTCGTCATCATGCTGCCGATCACGTTGAAAACCGGCGATCCGGTAAAAGGATGGGAAGCTGGATTGACCTGGGTATTCGTCCAAAGTTTTGTGCTGATGGCGGGAGGTTTCGCGGGTTCCATCATTCGCAAAATTACACCGCGCGCCGCCTTGCTCGGCACGCTTGCAGGCGTCTCCATCACATTTATCTCCATGCGTCCGGAGCTGGAAATGTTCACGACCCCCATCATCGGCGTGACCTGTTTCGCCATTATACTGTTGAGCTGGTTCGGCGGCGTGAAATATCGCGGCATCCCCGCGGGCCTGGTCGCCATCGCCGTGGGGACGATCATTGCCTGGGGTTCCACAGCGCTGGGGCTTAATTACGGAGGAATGGCAATCAAAGGACTGGCGGACTCGGTGGCGAATTTCGGTTTTCACATTCCCCTCCCCGCCTTCGGGCATGTGTTTTCCGGTTTTCAATTCCTGGGGGTCATTCTCGTGACGGCGATACCTTTCGGCATTTACGATCTGGTCGAAGCCATCGATAACGTTGAGAGCGCCGCGGCCGCCGGTGACAGCTTTCCCACGACGCGCGTATTGACGGCCGATGGCATTGTCAGCCTCATCGGTTGCCTGATGGGCAATCCTTTCATCAATGCGGTCTATATCGGCCATCCGGGATGGAAGGCGATGGGCGGTCGCATCGGTTATTCAGCCGCCACGGGCATCGCAGTGATCCTGCTTTGTTGGTTCGGCACCATTTCCGTCATGTTGTCTTTGATTCCCACCGTGGCCATTCTGCCAATCCTTCTTTACATTGGAATGTTGATTGGCTCCCAGGCATTTCAGGAAACGCCAAAAAGTCACGCGCCGGCCATCATTCTGGCGCTGACGCCGCATCTCGCGAATTGGGCGCTCACCTTGATTAACGGTTCGCTCACCGCAGTAGGCGTCTCGTCGGTTTCAGAGCAATTAATTGCGGGCATGAAGGATCAGGGCGTGCTGTATCGCGGGCTGCAAATTTTGGGCGGAGGTTCCACCTTGTCGGGGCTGATGCTCGGAGCCATCGCGGTATTCGTCATCGATCACAAATTCACAAAAGCCTCTTATTTTGCGCTCGGCGCGGCGGTTCTCACCTTTTTCGGACTCATGCACGGAGAAAAAATCGGCATCGGCC
>DASXHY010000344.1:0-8138 GCA_036488095.1 Verrucomicrobiia bacterium
CCCTCTCCTCCCCAAAAGGAGGAGAGGGCCGGGGTGAGGAGGTCGTCAGGATTCATGGGAAGGGCTATCGCCTCATACTCAAGAACGCCACGCTTAATTTCTAATCTCTAACGACCGGTTGCAGGAACGTGCCTCCAATAATTTCTCGTCCTCCCCGGAACAAGCGTGATACTTTATTCTCCTACAATAATGAAAACAGAAAAACACCGATGGATTAATTGTTTAGCCGCATTCATCGTGTCTGTATTTGTTTCGTCCATTGCGTCGGCCGCTCCCGTTGTCTGGAGCGGTCCAATGACCAACTTCACGCAGGTGGGATTTGATCCCGCCCAACCGACGAACCAGGACCGCATGACCGACCGGGTCTGGATCACGCGCGACGTGACGATGGGCCTCTTCAACGCGGCGAGTGAATCAACCTATACTCACAATGTCAGCCCCAAGGACACGGAATGGGCCGACGGCGCGGCGGCCAATCACAGCCAACTTTCCTTCACAGATTGGGAGGACTGGGCCAAAGGGATTCACGGCGGGCCGCCAGGCACAGTCGGCGTAGCAGCGACGGTCCACCTGATTTCGCAGGACATTTACGTGGACATCATGTTCACGTTCTGGGGCGGCGCGTCAGGCGGATTTGCGTATCAACGCGCCACCCCTGGCGCCGGCCAGGCTCCGCCATCCGTGACCATCACGAATCCGGCGGACGGCGCCGTTTTCGCCGCGCCCGCCAACGTCTCCATCACCGCCGATGCCTCGCTCCCCGGCGGCACCGTGACGAACGTGCAATTTTTCCTGAACGGCTCCTCCCTCGGTTCCGCGCAAACCGCTCCCTTCACGCTGACCGCCAACAATCTCGCGCCCGCTTCCTACATGCTGTCGGCGATTGCCACCGGCCACGGTCTTTCAGAAACGTCGTCCGTGGTAAACATTTCCGTCGTCACACCCGTGGCGATTTCCAATTCCGCGCCGATGATTGCCAACGGCCAATTCGCCTTCGACTACAGCGCCAATCCCGGCCTCAACTACGTCGTGCAGAAATCCTCCAATTTGTTGAGTTGGGCCTCCATCTCCACCAACACCGCCAACAGCAACCCGGTCCATTTTACGGATTCCTTTGTCCCGACCGAAAACTTTTTCTACCGCGTCGGTCGCGTGCCGAATCCGTAGAGCCGGCAATCCTCATAGCGTAGCGCAGGCTGCTAGCCTGCTGTATCGCCGACTGCCAGTCGGCGCGGCGTAATCCACCCCCGCAGCCCGAGATTAAGGAGCACTCTCGCCTTCGGAAATAACCTAGCTTCCCTTTGTTTCCTCCGTTCCCTTCTGTTCAATTTTCTCCCTGTTCAATTCCCGCTTGACCCAATTCCCCAAACAAGGCATTGTCATTCCCGCTGATGCAAAACATGACGACAACTAATTCACTGATGCGATACGTCGGACGTGTCGTCGTCGCCTGGTGCGGACGTCATCAATCCATCAAGCCGTCCACCGGCACGCAGGAGGAATCAATCTAGCCAAACGAACAAAGATTTTTTAACCCTGCTTGCCGAAAGACAAGCAGGGTTTTTTATTCCATGAACACACCCATCTCCGCGAATGCCGGGCCCGCAGTCGTCCCGGCCGAGACGTTGCGGTCCAGCCTCCGGGCCTTGCCGCGCGCGGCGTGGATTCTTTTCTTCGGCACCTTTCTCAATAAATTCGGCGGATTCGTGATTCCGTTTCTCACCTTGTATCTCACCGGACGCGGATATTCCGTGAAGCAAGCCGGGCTGGCCGTCAGCGCGTACGGCGTCGGCAATCTCGGCGCGTCACTGCTCGGCGGGCACCTGGCCGACAAACTCGGCCGGCGACAAACCATCGTGCTCTCCATGTTCTCCGGCGCCGCCAGCATGATGCTGCTCTCGCAAGCGCACACCTTCGGACTCATTGTCGCGCTGGTGATGCTGACGGGATTGGCGAATGAATTTTATCGCCCGGCCAGCCAGGCATTGCTGGCGGACCTCGTCCCCACCGGGCAACGGATGACCGCCTTCGCCGCTCTGCGTGTTTCGTTCAACGCAGGATTTGCCTTTGGCCCGGCCACCGCCGGTTTGCTGGCCGCTTACGGATATTTCTGGCTGTTCGCCGGCGACGCCGCGACGTCCGTGTTCTTCGGCCTGGTGGTCCTGTGCGCCTTGCCGCGCGGCGTGCACAACGCGCAAAACAACGCCAGTTGGAGCGAAGCCCTGCGCGTGTTGCGGCACGACCGCAGGCTGCATCAATTATTGCTCGCGAATTTTGCGATCGGCCTTGTGTTCTTCCAACTCGGCTCAACCTTCGGCCTGCACGTCACGCGCCTCGGATTCACCCCCGCCGTTTACGGGGCAATCGTTTCGTTCAACGGCGCGCTCATCGTCTTTTGCGAACTGCCGTTGACCCGGCTCACGCGAAAATTTCCCGCGCGACGCGTCATGGCGCTTGGTTATTTATTGTGCGCCACCGGCTTTGCCCTCAACGCCTTTGCCCACACCATTCCGGCATTGCTCCTTTGCATGCTTGTATTCACCGCCGGCGAAATGATCACCATGCCCACCGCCGTCGCCTACCTGGCCGACCTCGCGCCGCCGCACATGCGCGGGCGTTACATGGGATTTTCCGGCCTCACCTGGGCCGTTGCATTGATCATCGGCCCCGCCGGCGGACTGAGATTATTTGCGTCATCGCCAGCTGCGTACTGGACCACCAGCGCCGCCGTAGGAATGTTCGCAGCAGTGGTCATATCCCGTCCGCCACGCACCCGCTAGTGGCACGGGCGTCTCGCCCGTGCGATTCTCCGCCCCGGCGGTTCGGCCGCCCATACGTCTCTCCGGCCCCCCACCCGAAGGGTTGCCAAACATTAGCCAAGGATAAGATCCCCGGTCGCAATGGATAAAAAACAAAAATGTGCCCGCAGCGGCGACGGAACTTCTGCCGCCACAACCCGGAGGGTTGCCGGAAATTAGCCGGGGATAACATCCCCGGTCGCGATGGACAAAAACAAAAATCGCCCCGGCAGGGGCGACGGAACTTCACCGCAAATAATCGCAAAACTCGACATTCCGGGCGGATGGTTTAGCCTTCCTCGACGAGCGCACCCGTAGCTCAATTGGATAGAGTACTTGACTTCGGATCAAGGTGTTGCAGGTTCAAATCCTGCCGGGTGCGCCACTCTCCCCAAGGAAAAAATTAATTGGCCAGCCATCCGTCATCAGCATCACGGCACCAATATCGGACCTGGAACGGCGCTTTGGTTCCATTTCCTGTGCCAGGTCAAAGTCCAGAGCGCATCCAGTTTTTCCAATTCGGCATGGCCGTCGTAAAATCCGATGCAAATGCCGCTCCGGCCGGCGATTTTCGTGCCTGGCGGGACGGTTTTTTGGGCCGCACTGGCCGCTTTGCCGCGATGGCGTTCGATAGTCAATCGGCTCATGCCGGATTCGCCACTGATGCCGGTGTTATAGGCATCGAAGAAACTCGTCGAAGGATGGTCCTGCTCGCCCGGCCAGCCGTCCACCCAGGTGCTGTCGGCGAACATCGGAGTCAGCGTAGGATTGCTGACATCGCTTTCCTTTTGGAAAATCAACGGTGGCATCGTCGAGACGCCGGGCGGATAGCCGCTTGATTTGAAAGTAGGAGGGGTAGTGGCCAGATTTGGAAAATTGTATAGCCAGCCGTTGACCTGATAGCTGCCCTGCCAGTTGGTGGATGAGCCATACCAGTTCCAGGCCGTGTCCGCGAAGCCATTGTTATTATTATTCAACCCTTTGAAACTGGGCGTGTTGGTGGGAGCGGCGGGGCAGAATCGAATGGCGGAGGCCTTGGCGTAATAATCCAGCAAAGTACCCATCCAAAGCGAAGAGCCACCGTTGTTGTAGGTGAAGAACAGCTTGAAATCCGTGACGTACAATGTACCGGCCAGGGACAATTGCCGGAGATTGTTGATGCACGAAATCTTCTGGGCTTTCAGTTTTGCCGCGGCCAGCGCCGGCAAAATCATCGCCGCCAGGATGGCAATAATGGCGATGACCACGAGCAGTTCAATCAACGTAAAAGCGCGGGCAACGGAGCGCTGCGTCTGTTCAACGGCTTTCATGCGATCTTGATTAACAACCGGCTTCGACCGGGCGGCGAAAACGTATCCGGGTAAGAAACTATTGCACATATTTTACTACTTTGCAGCTTCGGTCATTCGATAAGCCGGGCCGCCGCTGAGCCTTAAGAACCCAGCGGCCCCACTATCACCGAAATCCTGTTTATTGAACATCATTTTATTCGGTGTGGAGAATCTTCGGCTCAAGGCACGGCCGTCACTGCGCTGGCGAATGTGAGTCTGAAATTGGAGTTTGGAGTTTCTCTGGAACTTGGGGCTTGGAGCTTGGGCTTTTCCCGCCAGCCTGCTCGAAACATTTGCCCCGCCGCCCCACTTTGCTTATTCTGATGGCTTAGCATGAAGTTGCTCGTATTTGCGCACGTGCCCCCGCCGCATCATGGCCAAAGTTACATGGTCAAGCTCATGCTCGACGGTTTCGGCGGCGATCACCGCAAGCGCAAAGGCGCCGCCCCGCCCTCGCCGCATGACATCGAGTGCTATCACGTCGATGTCCGCCTTTCCAAACAACTGGAAGACATCGGCGACATGCGCCTCGGCAAGTTTTTCCTCTTGCTCCTGTTTTGCCTGCAGGCGATTTGGTTCCGGTTCCGTTACGGCGTGGACAATTTTTATTACGTTCCCGCCCCGGGCAAACGCTCCGCGCTTTATCGCGACTGGCTCGTCATGCTCCTGTGCCGCCCTTTTTACAAGCGAACCATTCTCCACTGGCACGCCGCCGGGCTCGGCAAATGGCTGGAAACCTGCGTTCAAATCCGCTCCCGTTCCCGCACTTACACCCTGATGAAAAACGTGGACCTCAGTGTCGTCCTCTCGCGCTACAATCGCGCGGATGCCGAAAAACTTTTCCCGAAAAAAATCGAAGTCGTCAGCAACGGCATTCCCGACCCCTGCCCCGCCTTCGAGCGCGACGTGTTGCCGCAGCGCCGGGCGCGCCTGGCCGCGCGGCGCAAATTAACTTCCGGCACAACCCTCACCGCCGCCGAGCAAACGCAGGCCGGCGGCGATCCGCAAATCGTTCGCGTCCTCTACCTCGCCCATTGCACGCGCGAAAAAGGCGCCTTCGACGCCATGGTCGGCGTCGCTCTCGCCAATAAAATACTCGCCGAACGGCAATCTCCCATTTTCCTGCGCCTCACAGTCACCGGCACTTTCGTCACCGGCACGGATCGGGCCGAGTTCGAAAATCTCATGAAGGACGGCACCATCTCCGGCTGCGTCCACTACGCCGGATTCGTCTCCGGCGAACAAAAGAACACCCTCCTGCGCACGGCGGACGTGTTTTGTTTTCCCACCTTTTATCCGAACGAAAATCAACCCGTGAATTTAATCGAGGCCATGGCCTACGGGCTGCCCGTGCTCACCACCCGCTGGCGCTCCCTGCCGGAAATTTTCCCGCCGAATTACGCCGGATTGGTCGAGGTCCATTCGCCCGAGCAGATTGCCGACGGCCTTCTGGAATTGCTTACGGAGGATGGCGAGGCCTTGCGCGGCAATTTTTTGAAAAACTTCACCCTCGATAGTTACCTTTCCGGCCTCGCCGCGGCTTTTCACAGCCTGGAACAAGATCAGGTCCGCGCCGCTCCTATCCCTGTCCGGACGACATGAAATTCAGCATCATCACCCCCAGCTTTCGCAATTCGGTCTGGCTGAAATTATGCATCCCCTCCATCGCCGACCAATCCGGCGTCACCCTCGAGCACATCGTCCAGGATTCGTGCTCCGACGATGGCACCGGAAACTGGTTGCCGAACGACACGCGCGTGAAAGCCTTCATCGAAAAAGATTCGGGAATGTATGACGCCGTCAACCGTGGTTTTCGCCGCGCCCAGGGAGAAATTCTCGCCTACCTCAATTGCGACGAACAATATCTGCCAGGCGCCCTGAAAAAGGTCGGCGATTTTTTTGACGCGCACCCGGATGTGGAGACCGTTTTTTCCGACACGATCGTCACCGACGCCGCCGGCAACTACATATGTCACCGCGCATCGCTCGTGCCCGGGAAGGCGTCCGTGTGGGAGCGGTTCCCCTTGACCTGCGCCATCTTCCTCCGGCGGTCCGTCGTGTACGACCGCGGCATTGAGTTCGATACCAAATGGCGTGACCTCGGAGATTTCTGGTGGATGCGGGAATTTGTAGAGCGCGGGGTGCGGATGGCCGTGCTGCCAGAGTTGACCTCCGTTTTCGCCGACACAGGCGACAACATGAACCTGAAGCCGAACGCCTGGCGCGAGCGCGGCGAAAAAGAGCGGATGACCCCGCGCTGGATCAAGCTGCTCAAGCCCTATTTCGTGGTCCAGAGTCGCCTGCGCCTCGCGCTGCGCACCGCCGCCCATCGGCCGCCCTTCGACTATTCCCTCTACACGATGGCCTCGCCCACGCGCCGCGTCGTTTTCCACGCCGCCCACCCGACCACTTTCTGGAAAGGAAGAATGCACCTGAAACCCGTGACCGCCGCCCCGTGAGCCCCGGTCTTACGCATTTAAAATTTCCATTAACACCGCGGCTTCAGCCCGGCGTGGCGAAGGAGTAATATTGACGTAGAGCCAAAAGCAAACCTAGCGCATTTAAAATTCTCATTAACACCGTAGCTTTAGCCCGGTGTGGCGAGCAACTAATATTCTTTTTCAGCCGTTTTAACGGCTTTGGGTTGAAAATTAAAAACGCGCAATATGCCAGCGACTTCCGCCTCCCTCTCCTCCCCAAAAGGAGGAGAGGGCCGGGGTGAGGAGGTCGTCAGGTCTCATGGGAAGGCGAGCGTAAACGCAAAAACGCACGTTCGCTTTTGCATGCACGCACGACAATTCTAAAAAGCCAAAAATCGTTTACCGCAAACAAAACGCGCATTATGAATCCTAAAACCTCGAACAAAAATTCATTGCCCTCATTCGCACCCTGCGCAGTCGTCATAGCTCTACTAGCCACAGCCTGTTTACCTTCCAAAGCCCAGGCCGCATCCCCCGTCCCTCCCAACATCGTCATCATTTTAACCGACGACCAGGGTTATGCCGATGTCGGCAAATTCGGCGCGGAAGGATTCACCACCCCCAATCTCGACCGATTGGCCGACCAAGGCGCCATCTTCCGAAATTTCCACGTCGCCCAGCCCGTCTGCTCCGCCTCACGCGCCGCCCTGCTCACCGGTTGTTATCCGAACCGCATCGGCATTCACGGCGCGCTCGGCCCAAACTCCAAAATCGGCTTGAGCGCGAGCGAAGAAACGCTGGCGCAAATGCTCAAATCGCGCGGTTATGCCACCGCGATCTTCGGCAAATGGCACCTCGGCGACACCCCGCCATTCATGCCCCTCCGGCACGGGTTCGATGAATATTTCGGCCTCCCTATGTCGTGCGATTACTGGCCCGACCATCCCAATCTGATCACCAATCTTCCGGCCACCATCGTGGCGATCAAACGCGAATATCCCAACCTCCCGATTTACGACGGCGAAAAAAAATTCCGCGAGGAAATGTCCATCGACGACCTCAATCATCTGACCACCTGGTATGCCGAGCGAGCCGTGAAGTTCATTGATGCGAACAAATCGCACCCCTTTTTCCTTTACGTCGCGCACAGCATGCCGCATGTCCCGCTCGGCGTAAGCGACAAATTTCGCGGCAAAACCAAACGCGGACTTTACGGCGACGTCATCGAGGAAATTGACTGGTCCGTCGGCCAGATTCTCGCCGCCCTCAAACGGAACGGCCTCGATGACAACACCCTCGTCATTTTCACCTCCGACAACGGCCCATGGCTTTGCTTCGGCAATCACGCCGGCTCCGCCAAACCGCTGCGCGAGGGCAAGATGACCAACTGGGAAGGCGGCACCCGCGAGCCGTGCATCATGCGCTGGCCCGGCCACATTCCCGCCGGCGCCGACACCTGGGACATGCTCATGACCATCGATCTCTTTCCCACCATCGCCAAACTCACCGGCGCGGAATTGCCGAAAAACAAAATCGACGGCCTCGACGTCTGGCCAATTATTTCCCGCCAACCCGGCGCGAAAAACCCC
>DASXHY010000385.1:0-7029 GCA_036488095.1 Verrucomicrobiia bacterium
TGCCGCGCCGCGAAACGGTGTCGCTAAAATTTCTCGGCAAGGGCAACTACAAATTAGTTGAACTGGCCGACAGCCCGGACCACAATGATGCGTTTGTGCGTTCGGAGCGGACGGTCACGCGGAAGGATTCGCTGGTGCTGCCGTTACGGAAGGATGGTGGGTATGTGGCGTGGCTGGTGCTGGACCCTGTTTTCGAACTTACGGATTAATGCCACTGGCTCGGGTCTTCCGTCGTGAACGGCTCCGCCGGCAAACCGGCTTTGTTGCAAAAATTGGGCTGGGCAGTTTCGCGCCATGCAAACCGCACCGCTTCGGGCTTGTCGATATCGTCGGAGGAAACTTCCAGCGTGTCGCCGACGATTTTGGCGTCGCCATCGACAAATCTTCCATCGTGACCCGCGATGCCAAACCAGGTCAGCGGCTGGCCATCCCGGCTCATCAACCCGCCGTCCACGTGGTCGAAAGTCAGGAAGGCCTTGTTGCCCTCGATTTTCATTTGCTTGAAGACCGGGCCGGACGCGACGACATTTTTTTCGCCGTAGGTTTGGTGGCGCGCCAGCAGCGCCAGCCGATGGCCGACGTCTTGTTTGTTGCGCGGGTGAATGTCATCCAGATCATCCACGAGGTCGGTCGTGGCGACCATGCCGGTGTTTTTGATGGTGTGTTCGGCGCGGGATTGAACCGCCCAGAACTCGGGCAATCTCTCCGCTGAGGGAACATTTTTGTCCCGGCCAAAATATCTGTAGGGCGCAATCTGGACGAAATAAAATGGAAAATTGCCTTCGCCCCAATTCATTCGCCAGCCGCCAATCAACGCCGCCATTTTATCCGGGTAAGTCAAATAGGCGTTGTCATCCCCGGTGCCCGCGCAATTGGATTCGCCCTGGTACCACAACGCGCCGCGGATGGCGAAGCCGGCCATCGGCGCGATCATCGCATTGTAAATTCCCATCGGCGTCGTGCTGTGGATTGGAGTGGATTTCGCAACCGGTGTGGCCAGCCGGGCGAGCGAATGAACGGATTCAAACCCTTGCTTCGGTGTCCAGGGTTCGATGCGCGTCCCGCCCCAGGACGATTCGATCAAGCCTACTGGAACGTTAAGGTTGGTGTGGATCTCGCGGCCAAAAAAATAGCCGGCGGCGGAAAAGCCGTTCCAGCCGCCCTCGGCCACGGTCTGCGGAGTGCAAACTTTCCACGTGCCCTCCATGTCGTCCTGGGGAAGAGGCGTCCAGCGATTTTCCACCATGAGCAGCCGGATTCCGGGATGGTTCGCGGCGGCGACCTCCTCCTTGGCGTTTTTGACGCGCCCCAGGCCGAACTCCATGTTCGATTGGCCCGAACACAACCAAACCTCGCCGATCATGACGTCATCATATTTGACGGTGCTCGAGCCACTCACCGTCAACGTGTAAGGGCCGCCTTGGGTCATGGCCGGCAGCGTTACTTTCCATTCACCGCGATCGTTGGCGTGCGCGGTTTGGCTCGCGGCACCGAGTTGCACGGTGACCGTTTCGCCGGGCGTGGCCCAACCCCAGATGATCAGCGGTTTGTCCCGTTGCAGCACCATGTGGCTGCCGAAAACGTGCGGCAAGCGAATCTCCGCCCGCGCGCTGGACGGCGGGCAAAAAATCGCGAAGGCCAAAAGCAACAGCAGCCAGCTCGATGCTGCGATAGAATGAGCAATTCCCGGAAGTGATCGTTTCATAATCATCGTGTGCGCGATGTTAGCGTCGCGGGCGCAAAAATCAATGTGGCAGATGATCCCACGGATGTTGTGCAGTGCTGTTACCGGTCAATTCCAGTAATTCGGTTAATTGTTTTGTTGCCCTTTGAAAAGGGTCGAAAGGGCGCGATAATTTTGTCGCCAATGGCGCGAGCAGATTTCGATTCGGAAAACTCAAAAAATCATTTTTCACCAATAGATCAATAGAATTTGGCGTTAAATGCTTACGTCGAAGTGTATTTGGTAAGTATTTAGTCCCACAGGTCGTCTACCCATATAAAGATACGAGTTACGCGCCCAGGAATCTTCTGATAGGGTGCCGGGGATGACTGGGTTTTACCGCCACTCGGGGTTTCTGTGTTCATTACAATTCCATTATCTATGAAGATATCATCGCCGATTAAACCGCTGCAAACACTGCTGGTTATCTCTTTGCTGATGTTTGCATGTCATAAAGTGATTGGAGCTTCGGCTACCTTGACCCCGGTATATGTCGCTTATGATGGACAAATTACTACTAACACGGTAGCCGGAAAAACGGTGTGGCAATGCGTTTCTGGCTACCATAGCATGTATTTTAGCGTGCCGTCGTCATTTACTGTTACCGGCAACCCGGTTTATGTGCAGGTGACTTATTACGATGCCGGCGATGGCTGGATTAAGGGGGAATATGATGGAACGGCGAATGCCTACACCGCCACCGAAGCACATTCGCGATCATCGCGGATCAAGACGCTGACATTCGTCAATGCCTATCATCAATTGGAGCACCCTCTGCTCGCGGGGCGCGAGAATGGCGCCGCGGACATGCGGCTCACTCTTCAAGACGATGATGGCACGCCGCTGTCGGTCCTCAGCGGAAGCGTTGTTATTCAGGACACGCCATTCACTAACTCGCAGTTTCAACAAGTCCTGAGCAAGCCGTGGCTTGGCCATTACGCAGGTGAGACTCGCACCAATGATGACGTAGACGCCTCCTCTTTAACCGACAAAGTCATGTGCGGTTATCAGGGCTGGTTCGGAGCGCCGAATGATTTGCAGGATGAAGGTTGGATTCATTGGTGCCGGAGCGGCCGGATGATTACCAACAATCTGAACACGGACCAATGGCCGGATATGTCGTTATATCCCAGCACATCCTACTTTCAGACGGAGGATATAAAGACAAAAAGTGGAAAGACCGGCTATGTTTTTTCCGATGCATCGCCGGAAACCGTGGATACACAGTTCAAATGGATGCGTCAAAACGGCATTGACGGCGTATTTCTCCAACGCTTTTTGAAGAACAGCCAGCCCCCGACCGGGCAAGACCCGGAATGGGCGCTTGCCAACGTGCGGCAGGCCGCCAATCTAGAAGGCCGGGTTTGGTGCATTGAATATGACGTTTCTCTGATCAGTGATGGTTCTGCGTTCAGCACGATAACGAACGACTGGATGTGGCTGGTGAACACGTTCAAACTGACCCAGGACACCCGTTACGGGCATCAAAACGGAAAACCGGTGGTGGCAATCTACGGCATGGGAAATTCGAGCGGCTCGATTAGTGTAACCACGGCCAACAAGATTATTTCCTGGTTTAAAACCAATTCGTATTCCGGCCCCTGTTACGTGTGGGGCGGAGTGCCGCTAAATTGGTTGAGTCAATGGTCGACCGAATCCAGCGTCTACACCAATTTTAATGCGATTGAAGCTTGGCATTCCTCAAATTACGCGGCCGACATCGCGAAATGCGCTACTTGGGGGGCCACCTACTGGCCGATTCTCTGGCCGGGCTTCAGTTGGTCGAACGAGCAGCAGTTGCCCGCAAATAACTCCGCGTTCAAGGATCGCTTTGCCGGGACGCGTTACTGGACCAATATTTACCAGGTAATGACCAATGCCACCGTCGCCAATCTTTTCGTCGGCATGTTTGACGAATACGACGAAGGCACGGCGATTATGCCGATGACGGACGACCCGCCGCCCTCGCCGGTGGGAACCTGGAAGGGAGCTTTTATAGGCAATGAAGGAGCGCCCAGTGATTGGTGGGTGGTTCTTACCGGTGAAGGCAAGGCCGATATGTTCAAACAGCGTGCCAACAGTATAACCATGCCTACACAAACGGAACTAGCCAACCGCTCGAATATCGGGCCGCAGATTGACGATACTCTCGCGGCCAGCGATTATGGCGACCGTCTCTATCGCGTTCCGGTGACGTTCGACGGAAATACTTCCGCGGAGACTCAAGGGGGGAAATCCTGTCGCTATAATACTTCCCCGACTACCGACCGTTACTTCTACTTCGACGTGGATGATAACTTCAGTTCCGACAATGCCAGTGGCGCTGATATGACCGTGGAAGTCGAATATTATGATGCCGGCGGGGGCGTTTCCTTTACGTTGCAATATGATAGCACCACCAACGCCTATACCGGGCATCCCAAAGTCATCACCACGCAGGGAACTGGCAGGTGGCGCACCGTGCGCTTCGAAATTGCGAACGCTTATTTTGGCAATCGAGAAAATGGCGGCGCGGATTTCCGCGTCTACGTGGAGAACAACGCAAAACTCGACATCAACCATGTCTGGGTTCGCAAGGAAGAAAAGGAATATTCGATTTGGGGCGTCAACGACGTCGGCAGCGTCGGTATCCCAGGTAGCGGATATATTGATGATTTAACCGATATTTACACAGTCATTGGCTCGGGCACCGATATTTACGGCACGGCGGATTCATTCGCATTCTGCAATCAACCCCTGGCCGGCGACGGGCAGGTGATTGCGCGCGTCAACTCCGTCCAGAACACCGCCTCGGCGGCAAAAGCCGGCGTGATGATTCGCGAATCGCTTGCCGCCAATTCCACCTTTGCCGCCGTGGTCGTCACGCCCGGCGAGGGTGTCTTCTACTTGCGTCGATTGACGACGGGCGCCGCTGTGGTCCAAACCACGGTAGCCGGTCTCGCCGCGCCTTACTGGGTAAAGATCACCAGAGCGGGAAATACTTTCAATGCCTACAGTTCTCCCGACGGTGTTAGCTGGACTTCGCTGGGTTCCGATACCATCTCAATGAACACCAACGTCTCCATGGGCCTCGCCGTGACGGCCAAGAACGATACCACCACGAACACGTCAGACTTTCAGGACGTGTCCGTAACCGGCGGGCCGTAGTGTTGAATTGTGCACGTGTTGTGAGACCGGGCTGGGAGTATTTTGAAAATGCTCTACCGGCACTGTTTGCATCGCGAGTATGATCCAATTCTGAAGGTGGCACGCTCTGTTCGGCAGCCGTCAAGGGCATTGAATCGTATCGCATCGAAGTCGAGGCGAACCCCGGCTTGGGTGGTGGTGGTTTACGATTACTCCTCGGGGCAGAGCAAAACCTGGCCGCTCAGCGGCGCATCTGGAAAATATCCGAGGCTGCCACTTTGTTTTTGCAGGACGACTGCCGGGAACGGTCGCCAGTCAACGATTCCCTCGCCCAACCATTGAACCGCCCTGTCCCATTGGATTTTCAGCGCAAGCGCGTTGCTACTGAATTCACAACCCGCTTTTGGCGTTCAACAGGATGGCATTCGCAAAGGGCCGGCTGAGTTTCCGGTCTGAAAAATCGCGACGCCGTTCGTCCACCGCTACAGGCGTGCAAATTTATTTGGGTTGGAAAAAAGAAATTTTTGGTTGTCCTAAACGGATTTGCTCGTTCGTTGTATCTATGAAGGAACGAAAACAATTAACAAAAACGAAAGGAAAAAGGTGAATACTTCGATAAATGCCATTCAAGGCGAATACGAAACGAACGCCAGTCAGATGACTTCGAAGGCATTGATTTGGACCGGGCGCGTCATCATCGCGCTTGTCGTGCTGTTCGTGATCTTCGACGGCGTGATGAAGCTGGTCAAGCCGGCGCCGGTGATGCAGGCAACCGCGCGGCTCGGTTTACCGGACAGCGCCATCACCAGCATCGGAATTGTTTTGCTGGTATGCACGGTTCTCTACGCGATTCCGCGCACGGCGATTTTGGGCGCCATCCTGTTGACCGGTTATCTTGGCGGCGCCGTCGCCACGCAGGTGCGGGCCGGTTCGCCACTGTTTGAGACCTTGTTTCCGGTCATCTTCGGCGTATTGGTATGGGGCGGACTTTTCCTTCGGGATGGCCGGCTGCGCGCGATGATTCCGGTGCGGCGTTGACCGGGTATTGCGGAAAACAAACCTGAAATCAAATATAAATCCATGTCGTTCCAGGCATACATCAATAACATCCAGGCTAAAACCGGCAAGAGCCCAGCCGATTTTAGAAAACTTGCGGAGCAAAAGGGTTTCACAGAAAACGGAAAGATCAAAGAAGGCGTCAAAGCCGGCGAGATCGTCAAATGGCTTAAGAAGGAATTTGCCCTGGGTCATGGGCACTCAATGGCTGTTTATGCTTTGCTCAAGGGCGTGAAAAAAGAAACAAATAATGAACATTCATTATCCGGGAAATTGTCCAAAGAAAAATAAATGTCCTGAACAACGAGATTCATTCGTCGTTCCTATGAAACAAAAAACGACAAAACGATAAACCAAGTGAAAGAAAAATTATGAAAAATTCAATTGTTCAACCATACGTGTTCTTCGATGGCAAATGCGAAGAAGCCATCGAATTCTATAAAAAATCGGTCGGCGCAACGGTCAGCATGCTGATGCGTTACAAGGACAGCCCTGAACCGCCGCCGCCGGGTTGCGGGCCGACGGATTCAAATAAGATCATGCACGCGCAATTCCAAATCGGCGAGACGGTGATCCTGGCCTCGGATGGAAGGGCCACAAACAATCCGAAATTCGAAGGGTTCGCGCTGGCGATTTCGGTGAAAACGGAAGCGGACGCCGACCAGGCATTCAACGCATTGGCAAATGGCGGAAAAGTGGAAATGCCGCTGGCGAAAACATTCTTCTCGGCGAAATTCGGAATGGTCATCGACAAATTCGGCGTGTTCTGGATGGTTTTGGTGACGCCAAATCCCGCGAAGTAAACGAATAAAGCCGCTGATGAACACAGGTTGAGGCGGTTCGCGGGTAAAAGAGGAGACATTGTGAAGAAGGCATTGTTCGTTTTTGTAATCGCGCTGGCAGCAATGTTTCCTGCCCGGTCGCAGACAAGCGGCGGCGGCAAGCTGGAGGGCACGTGGGAATTGGTCTCCGGCCAACCGCTTCCCAAAGGAACAAAGGACGTCAAAATCATTTCGCGAGGACACTTCATTTTTGTCGCTTACGAGACGGAGACCGGCAAGCCGCTTTATACCGGCGGGGGAACTTTCGCTCTGAACGGAAGTTCCTACACCGAGCACATGGAC
>DASXHY010000402.1:0-3137 GCA_036488095.1 Verrucomicrobiia bacterium
AACCCCACAATTGACATATAGCAATTAAGCCGGCAGCAGCGAGAAGCAGATTGAATATCCTATAGTATTTCATATAGATATGGTCATTTATTCCAACGCCGGAACAATTCTCCCCCTCTCCGGGGATGGTCGGGGCGAGCGTTAATACACAACCGTTCATTGGCGAACTCTAAACGTTCCCACAAAGATGCATACGCATCAGGTCGGCTGCTAAACAAGCTCTTGCCGGCGAGACGCCGGCGCTCCCGCGTGCTGTCACTTCCAAATCATATCCGCCACCGTTTTGCCCGCCGGTATGAACGGCAGCACGTGTTCGGTGTACGGCACGATGACATCCAGCACGTAAGGTTCCTTCGCGTCGAGCATCCGCTGGATGGCCGGGCGCAAATCCTTTTTGAACATCACGCGCTCGCATTTCACGTTGAACGAATTGCACACGCGCACGTAGTCCGGATAAATCTGCGCCCGATGATCGGGGTCGCCGAGATACGTGTGGCCGCGATTGCCTTCGTAAAACTTATCTTCCCATTGCACCACCATGCCGAGGTGCTGGTTGTTGAGAATGATCGCCTTGGCGGCGATTTTTTCCACATGCGCCGTGGCCAATTCCTGGACGTTCATCAGGAACGAACCGTCGCCGTCGATATCCACCACTTCCTTGTCCGGAAATGCGACCTTCACACCGAGCGCGGCCGGATAGCCAAATCCCATCGAACCCAGCCCGCCGCTGGTGATGAGCTGGCGCGGGAATTTGTATTTATACCATTGGCCGGCCCACATCTGGTGCTGGCCCACGCCGGTCGTGATGTAAGCTTCGCCCTTGGTCAATTCATACAGCGCTTCCACCACCATCTGCTGGAGAATGATTTGGTCCTCGTGGCCGCTGAGATGGTCCTTCATATGATCGCTATTGGCGATCTCATTGGTCACGTCGTAGGCAAACGGCGCTTTCCTTTTCCATTCTTCGATCTGCGCGAGCCAGGGCTCGTGCTTTTTGTTGAGCGGCCGCTTGGCGAGCATGGCGTTGAGGCGCTTCAACGTGTCCTTGATGTCGCCCACCACCGGCAAATGCACGCGCCGGTTCTTGTTCAACTCCGAAGCATCGATGTCGACGTGAACGATCGTGCCCGACTTGCAAAATTCCTCGAACTTGCCCGTGACGCGGTCATCGAACCGCACGCCGAAGGCCAGGAGCAAATCCGCGCCGTCCTTCATTTTCACCATCGGATCGTTGAAACTCTTGCGCTGCTCGAATTCGCCGTTCACCGCCCAATTCGCGTAAGCCGCGCCGTGCATGCCGAGCCAGCGCAACGACAACGGATGCGTCTCGGGAAAACCGCCCACGCCCATGATCGTCGTGGTCACGGGAATGTTCGTGGCCTCGGCGAATTTCTTGAGTTCCTCCGCCGCGCCGCTGGTGATGATGCCGCCGCCGCAATACAAAACCGGCCGTTCGGCCTTTTCGATCATCCCCATGATTTCGTTCAAGGCGAGATCGTCCGCGCGCAAATCCGGCTGCGTATAACCGCGCAGGTTTGCTTTGATTTGCTCCATCGTCGGCCACACCGGCTGCGTCTTGGCCTGCTGAACATTTTTCGGAATATCAATCACCACCGGGCCGGGACGTCCGCTTTGCGCGATGTAAAACGCCTCTTTCACGATGCGCGGGATGTCGTTCACGTCCGTGACCAGATAACTGTGTTTCACGATCGGCAACGTGACGCCGATGATATCCGTCTCCTGAAACGCGCCGCGCCCGATCATGTTTTGGTTCACCTGGCCGGTGAGGGCGATGAGCGGGCAGGAATCCATGTAAGCATCCGCGATGGCGGTGACGAGGTTGGTTGCGCCCGGGCCGCTGGTACCCATGCAGACGCCGGCTTTGCCCGTCGCGCGGGCGTAACCTTCCGCCGCGAAACTGCCGCCTTGCTCGTGCCGCGGGAGGATGGTGCGAATTTTGGATTTCGTGAGCGACTGGTGGATTTCCATGCTCGCGCCGCCCGGATAAGCGAAAATAACTTCCACGGCTTCGCGTTCGAGCGCTTCCACCAGGATATCGCGCCCAAACATCGCGGCGCCGACTTCGGCGCGAGCGGGCGATTTGGCTCGAATGGCTTTCTTCTTCGTGATTTCAGTTGTCTTGCTCATGTGCTCTCAATGCTGGATTGATGGATTTTTGGATAAATGGATTATTGGGCGGTCGATTTCCGCGCCCATTCATCCATATATCCATCAATCCAATCATCCAGTTTTCTTTGTTGTGGCCGGCAGTCGCGAGTCCAATAAAAAACCCACGACTGTTTCCAGCCGTGGGTTCTTGTCGAAATTCTGCTTAACGACAAGCGCCAACGGCGTCGTTTCCTACGACGACCAGCAGCAGAGCGACTTGTCGAATATTTCCTAACATTGCCGAGGAATCTAGCGGTTAAACCTGCCCTTGGTCAAGCGAAGATTCTGCCAAAAACTGCTCTTTTATTGCCTGAAACAAGGTTTTTTTGTTTTTCGCCACGGAAATCTAAATATCCTGCGAAGTTACTTCAAAGTCGGCGTCACGTCTTTTTCCGGTTTTAAGCCCTCATATACTCGCGGTTTTTTGACCGTTTGTGGGTCTTCGTGATCAAATGCCCAGACGTACCAATGCTGCCCGATCGGCTTAAAGACATCAATCGTGTCCGGAAACTGATTCGTTTGCGGGTCATAAGCCACCCCATGTCCGTCGTGATGAAACCCTCTGAAGAAAACATACAAGATTCCATTGTGTGTTACAGCAGGAAACTCTTGCTTGTGTATGACCGCCCACGGCAGCCCGCGAATCGGCTTGGATTTCGCCTGATTGTCATCACCTGAAATGCAGTCGAAAATACAATCGTTCGTTTGCATATTCCACCCATGGATAGCGACAAAGGAGTCCACGGCTGACATCGCATTAGAGCCGACAAGAGTGGGAGCTGGCACCTCGTCCCAACCGAGGCCAAATGAGGGATCCACGATTGCTGATTCAAATACGAACCTTAATGACTCCTGCGCTTCCGCATTGGTGAAGTCCCATTTATTGGACGGATCCGATTTTTGCATCTCCTGCATCTGTTGTTGCATTTCCTTCACAAAGCGCTGAAACAGCCGCTCTTTTTGCGCAG
>DASXHY010000405.1:0-8624 GCA_036488095.1 Verrucomicrobiia bacterium
ATCGTCCCAATTTCGTTATTGGCCGCCATCAGTGACACCAGAATCGTATCCGTCCGCAGCGCTTTGGCTAAATCATCTGGCGAAATCAGCCCTTCGCTATTCACCGGCAGAAAAGAGACCTCGAAACCCTCCCGCTTGGCGAGGTATTGGACCGGATGCAGCACGGCGTGATGTTCAATCGCCGAAGTGATTATATGGCGGCCCTTGGGCTTGAGTGCCCGAGCCGCGCCGAAAATCGCGAGGTTGGCGCTCTCGGTGCCGCCGCTGGTGAAAATCACTTCACTCGGCCGGCAGTTCAGCACCGAGGCGGCCCGCTCGTGAAATTCGTCCAAATAAGCCCGCGCCTTGCGTCCCAGGTGATGCACGCTCGAAGGATTCCCCCATACCTCGCCCAAAAAGGGCATCATCGCCTCGCGCACCGCGGCATCCAGCGGCGTCGTAGCGTTGTAATCAAAATAAATCGAGCGCATGATAACCAAAACCATAGGAGCCGACGACAGAAGGCTCTAACTTTTTCCGCGGAATTTGTGTGAACCTCTCCACGTCGGCCTCAAGGCAACTTGCTCCCCGCAAACCGATCCTCCGTCCACGGGTCCGCCGTGTTCGAATACCCGCGCACTTCCCAAAAACCCAGAATATCCCGATCCAAAAACGTAATCTCGCGAATAAACTTCGCGCCCTTCCACGCATACCGCTTCGGTATGATCACCCGCGCCGGCCCGCCGTGGTCCGCCGTCAGCGGCTTGCCGTTCCATGAGTGCGCGATGAGCACATCGTCATCCATGCAGACATCGAGAGGGTTGTTGGTCGAATAACCGTCGTAACTCTTGAAAAAAACGTGCGTCGCCTCGGGCCTGGGCTTCACCAGTTCCACGATGGTGAAAAACGCAACGCCTTCAAAAACCATGTCAAACTGGCTCCACGTCGTGACACAATGAAAGTCACTCATATCCCGGAACTGCGGGAGCGCGAGAAATTGCTGCCAGTTCAAGGTGACCGCGTTCTCGACTTTGCCGGAAATCTTCAACTCCCATTTATCGAGCGGCACATCCGGCCGCACGCCGAGATCGAGCACGGGGAAATTATGCACTTGCCGCTGCCCCGGCGGCAACCGGTCGTGAGAACGCACCGCGGGCTTGGCCTTGCCGGCCATCTTCTGCGCCCAGCGTTCCTTCGCCGCGATGTATTGTTCCTTCACGCGGCCAATCTAACGCAAACCCAGAAACGCGCGAGAGCGAAAAACAATGGATTGAGGGCTGAAGGCCGGACTTTGGACTTTGAACTTTAGACTTTGGACTTAATATGGCCGCATGTTCAAACCAGCCGATTTATTTGACCTCAAGCAGACCGAGCACGCCGCCATTTTCGACGGCTGCGAATTCGCCTGGGAAGCGCTCAAGAAAATCAAAGATTACCTCGGCGCCAATCTCAAACCCGCCTTGAAAAACCGTTGCGACGGCGTCGCCTTCATCGGCAAAAATGTTTTCATTGGCGAAGGAACTGTCGTGGAAGACGGCGCCATGATTAAAGGCCCGGCCATCATCGGCAAAAACTGCGAAATCCGCCACAACGCCTATATCCGCGACAACGTCATCATCGGCGACAATTGCGTGATTGGAAACTCGACGGAACTGAAAAACGCGCTCCTGTTCAACAACGCCGTCGCGCCGCATTTCAATTACATCGGCGATTCCATCCTCGGCTACAAAGCGCACATCGGCGCGGGCGTGGTGCTGTCCAATTTCAAATCGCTCCCCGGCAACATAAAAATCGAGATCGATGGTAAACCCTACGACACCGGCCTGCGAAAATTCGGCGCGCTGCTCGGCGATTTGGCGGAAGTGGGCTGCAACTCCGTCCTGAACCCCGGCAGCATCATCGGCCGCAGCTCGGTGATTTATCCCAGCACCAACTGGCGCGGTGTTTTGCCGGCGAACAGAATAGCGAAGAATAAAAGGGTGGTGGAAGTGGTCGCGAGGCGGGACACGAGGCTTTAAGGCTAGCGGCATCGAAAAAAAACGCATTGTATTCATTGGCTAGTCGGGTTTAATTAGGCACAATATGACCGGCACGACTGACAATCTTCTTAATACCGGCATTTATACGGTTCCGGAGGCAGCTCGATTGACACGAGTGTCCGCCGGACGCATCCGCAGGTGGTTGAGGGGCTATAAGTTTCGCACGAAGAAAAAGGAACATCACTCGCGGGCGGTGTGGCATGGGCAATTGAAACCGATTGATCACAGTCTGGCCTTGGGGTTCCTGGATCTAATCGAAATCCGCTTTGTAGCCGCATTTCTGAAGGCGGGTGTGAGCTGGGGGATGCTTCGCAGGGCACACGAAAAAGGTGTCGGAATGTTCAGAACGGACCACCCATTCTGCACGCGAGGATTTGTGACGGATGGGCATACAATTTTTGTGGAACTTCACAAGCAAACCGGGGAGTCGAGCCTTTTGGAAATCGTGAACGACCAACATGTTTTCATAGGGATCACCGCGCCGTTCTTGAAGGAACTGGAATTCGATGCAAGTCACATGAGATTATTACGCTGGCGGCCCTCTACCAGCCGAGGACTCGTTGTGCTAGACCCAACAAGAAATTTTGGCCGGCCGATTGTTGTCAGGCATGGCGTGCCGACCGAGATTCTTGCGCGGGCGGCCAAGGCAGCCGGTTCTTTGGACGATGTGTCCCGATGGTATGAAGTGGCGAAGGCTGAAATCGAGGATGCGGTGGAGTTCGAGCAGCAACTTGCTGCATGAAGTTCTTTCTGGATAATTGTCTCGCCATTCGCCATGCCCGAGCGCTTAACGAGATGGTGAAACCAGAACATACCTTCACTCATTTACAAGAAAAGTTCAGCCCGAACACGAAAGACGAAGATTGGATTTGTAAATTAGGCTTAGAAGCCGACTGGATTGTAATATCGGGAGATTATCGAATTGGAAAGAATGCGCACGAACGGGAAGCTTGGCACCAGAGCAAGCTCACAGTTTTCTTTTTGAAAAAAGGCTGGACAAATATTCCTCCTCTTGAGCAACACTCCAAACTGGCTCTCGTTCTTAATGATATTATTGAACACGCTATCAAGGCACGAGCAGGCTCTGGCTTTGCCATCTCGGTTAATGGTAAAATTGAGCAGGTATACAGTCCTTAGATTAATGCCTCTTAAAATACTGCACTTCCCGCTCGTGTTTCTTCGCCGCCTGCAATGATTTGAACGTTCCTAAATTCCTTCGTTTATTGGTCTTCGGGTTTTTCTTTCGCGAATACAACCGATAACCGCCTGTTTTAAGTCTTCGAATCATAAATTCCTCCACAGCCAACATACCTCAATTTTCGCGTCAACCAAAATGCCGATAGACCGGCCGGGATAAAATTCGGACAAATTTCTCTGTTTCCTCTGTTTCCTCTGTTTCCTCCTGTTCAATTCCCCGCTACCTTGCGCGCCGCACATGATCAGTTTAGTCGAAGCTCAGCCGGGCGGAAGCCATCACGACCTTGTCAAACAGGTCGAGGAAATCTTTTCCGAAAACGGCATCCTGTCGCGGGCGAAAAACTTCGAGTACCGCCCGCAACAACAGCAGATGGCCGTGGCCGTCGCGCGCGCGTTGGAAAATCGCGAGCATCTGGCCGTCGAAGCCGGCACCGGCGTCGGCAAAAGCCTCGCCTACCTGATCCCCGCGATTCTTTTCGCCGTGCAGGAAAAGAAAAAGGCGGTCATCTCCACGCACACCATCAATTTGCAGGAGCAACTCACCGAAAAAGATTTGCCGATGCTCGCCGGGGTGCTCGGCGCTTTGCCGCAGCCCGTGAAATTTCAATTCACGATGCTCAAAGGCCGCGCCAATTACCTCTGCACGCGCCGCCTGCAAAAGGCCATGCAGCAATCCGGCAATCTCTTCACCTCGTCCGAAGCCGAGGAACTGCAGCGCATTTACGAATGGTCGAAGGAAACCACCGACGGCAGCCTCTCTGATTTTCAAATCGAGCCGGACCCGAAAGTCTGGGGACAGGTGTGCTCCGAACGCGGCCTGTGTTCGCCAAAAATTTGCGGCTATCAATCCGATTTCAGCAAGGATCATCCCGTCTGCTTTTTCCAGCGTGCACGGAATAAAATCTTGTCATCGGACGTGCTCGTCGTGAATCACACGCTCTTTTTTACGTTGCTCGGCGGCCTCAGTGAGGAGCAGGAAGGCGGGATTCTGTTCAAGAACGATTTTGTCATTTTCGACGAATCGCACACGATGGAAAGCGTCGCATCCAAGCATATCGGGCTGAGTGTTTCGAGCGGCCAGATGCGCTACGCGTTGAATCGGTTGTGGAACCCGCGCACGGAAAAAGGATTGCTCGCCACCCTGCGCCAAGGCTCGGCTGTCAAGCTTGTCGCGGAGTTGTTGAAGCAAGGGGATGAATTTTTCGCCAACGTCGAAACTGCCTGCGAGGAAATTCAGCAGGCCGTGAAGAAGCGCAGCTTCGGCAGCGGCGAACGCCGGCGCGATTGGACCGAGTTGCGCATCCGCCGCGCCGAATTGGTGACCGACAACGTCACACTGCCGCTGCAGCGCTTGCGCGAGTCCGTGAGCGAACTGATCAAGACCAGCGAGGACAAGGACGTCGGCCAGGAATTGGTGGAGTGCAACCGTCGTCTGGCGGAATTGCGCGAGGAAGTGGTGATGTTTTTGGGACAGACGGCTGAGGACCATGTTTATTGGGTTGAACGCTCCGGTAAAAGTCAGCGCAATCTCGCCTTGAACGCCGCCCCGGTGGACGTCGCGGAATACCTGCGCCGCCGATTGTTCCAGAGCGACACGTCGGTAATCATGACCAGCGCAACCTTATCCACGAGCAGTTCCGCGCCCCGCGATGCCAATAACGAAACCACGCAACACGCAACACGCAACACGCCCCCACCCCGCCGAAATATTTCAGGCTTAAATTATTTCACCAAACGCGTCGGTGCCGAAGTCGCCACTCAACTTCAGGTCGGCACGCCATTCGATTACGAGCGCCAGATGAAATTGTTCGTCGCCCGCAAAATGCCCGACCCGCGCGAAAGCGGCTATCGCGATGCCCTCGTGCATTGGATTGAGCATTTCATCCGCATGACCCACGGCAAAGCGTTCGTTCTGTTCACCAGTTACAAGCTGATGCAGGAAGTCGCGGAATTGATGCAGCCATTTTTCGACAAGCTCGGCATCGCCTGTTTTGTGCAGGGCACCGGCACGCCGCGCTCCACCATGCTTGAGAAATTCAAGGAAGACGTCGATTCCGTGCTCTTCGGCACCGACAGCTTTTGGCAGGGCGTCGATGTGCCGGGCGAAGCGTTGAGCAACGTCATCATCACGCGGTTGCCGTTCGCCGTGCCGGACCATCCGCTGATTGAAGCGCGCATCGAGGCCATCGAAGCGCGCGGCGGAAATTCCTTTGGCGAATTTTCGTTACCGGAAGCCATTTTGAAATTCCGCCAGGGTGTCGGCCGGTTGATCCGCACCCGGAGCGATTCGGGAATCATTGTCGTGCTGGATAATCGCGTGCTGGCGAAGCAATACGGCCAGGCGTTCCTCGATGCGGTGCCGAAATGCCCGGTGGAAATTGTCTGAAATGGATTACCACCAATCCCTCAAAATCGCCGGCGGATTGCTGGCGCTGCTCCTGTTCATCCCGATGATCATGGGAATTTTGAAAGACGGCGCCGAGGGTCAGAGCGGCGCTACGTGGCTGTTATGGGGCGTGCTCGACACCGTGCTGACCATTACCATCATTGAGCAGCGCGGGAATTTTTTGTTGCCGCTTGGGTTTGCGATTGGCGACATCGCGCTGGTGATATTATTGCTGGCGAAGGGCCGGTTCCAATGGGGCTGGTTTGACACCGCCGTTCTGGTCCTCGTCATCGCGTGCATGGTCGTCTGGAAATGCGCCGGTCCCAAACCCGCGACGATCGCCTCCACACTGGGAGTCTGCATCGCGCTCCTGCCGGGATTGCTGGCCATGTGGAAACAGCCCCAGTGCAAAGTGGGCAACGTTTGGGCCGGTTACATCCTGGCGAACGTCCTCTCGTTCTTCGGCGGGACCGCCATGACTATCGAGGAACGGTTCGCCCCCGGAATGTTTGCCCTGTGCGCGCTGGCGATGTCCCTCGCAAGTCGAAGAAAAATTCTTTTTCCAAACCGCATCGACGAATCTGCTCCGGGAAATTCAGGCCTGGGGTAAATGAGTTTCGAGGAGGAGAAAAAGTGAATTCGAAATGTGAAAGTCCTTAGCGTTCGCTGGTCGTGAGGCGAGTTGCGTTTAGGAGGGGTTGTGCTGATATTCTATGCAAGGCTATGAATCCTCCCATCATTCATGCGCTTGAAATTGTCGCCATCGTCGTCGCAGGGACGATGACAGGCAACGAGATTGCCGTGGCGGTGTTCTTTCACCCTCGCATTGGTCGTTTGGAGGACGGAGTGCATGTCCGAGCCGCTCAAACGCTGGCTAGTGCCCTCGGCGCAGCGATGCCATTCTGGTATGCGCTTACGTTTCTTTTGAGTCTGGCAGCGACTTTTGTTGCGCACTCAGCGTGGAGCAGGCCGTGGTGGCTGGCGCTCGGTTCGACTGTGCTTTTCGCTCTTATGATCGTTTATTCCCTGCTGTTGCCTGTGCCCATCAATAACCAGATTGCCCGATGGCAGCCGGATTCTTTACCAGCCAATTGGCGGGAGTTACGTCGGCGTTGGGACACGCTTCACGCTATCCGAGTCGTTTTTTTGGTTATAGCGCTAATTCTCCTTGTTACATCATCTGTCATACAACCGGTCGTCTAATGCCGCGCTCAAAGGGATCGTAAAGTATAAAGGGTCACGATCTGGTGCAAGAGTCAGGGGCACCGAGACAAAAATTTCATCTAAACTCAGTCACTGTTGTCGAAGGGGTTTTGTCCTTCGCCTGCAAATCCTTGACCTGTTTTTTCAAGCAGTCCGGGCACATGCCGTGCGTCGTCTTGGTTTCGAATTGGGAATTTAAAAATATCTCCATCGGGAGCCAGTGGCCGTCGTGGCAAACATTGCGGCACCAACTGCACACGCGCACAAACTCCTCGAGATAATGCAACCGTTTGAGCAATTGCCGTGTGGCCAGGTACACCCAGACCCAAATCAGCACGATCACCAACGTCCGCAGGAATGCCCGGGTCCAATTGGGATGAAAGTCTTCGCCATAGATCAGATGCGGAAAGCGGAGCAACTCCGTCAGCCACGAAAGCGCTATGAGTAACGAGAAGGCGATCGCTTCCACCCAAAGCACGCCGGTCGATTTCCCTTTGCGGGGAATCGGCGCTTTTTGTACGTCTGCTGCAAACATTTTAACTTCAATGTATTAATTTCACCACACTTCCACCGGCCCTTTGGGCACAGGGATCTGATTTCGCGCGGCTACTTCAGGTTCTAGCATGAATGAAGCCACCATGGGCGGTGGCTGGAATTTAGCCTTCAATTCGCCGCTCTCGTCGAGGAACTGCCGGCGCCAGCGCAGGTAATTTTCCAGCACGTCATGAAATTGGGCGCGCGTGGAAATTCGCACTACATGCCGGTTAAATTCCGCGGCGGGGCCGAATCGCTTGGCATACCACGGCGCCACTTTGCGGAACATCCGGCAGCCGAGTTCCTCGCCGAAAACTTCGACCATCAAATCCAGGTGCCGCGTCATGACGCGCACCCGCTCCGCAAACGGCGGCTCAGGCGGAAGTTCGTCCGAACCGGTAGGGCGCGTCACTCCGTGCGCGCCGCAGGTGGTGAACGATGCGGCGGGCAGGGGACTGCCCGCCCTACCACCCTGATCAGGGTGAAGATACTGCAACGTCCTCCTGAAAATCCACGGATCATAAAACGCTCCGCGCCCAATACTCACTCCGGCGCAACCGGTCTCCGCAAACATTTTCTCAGCCGCTTGCGGTGTGATAATGTCTCCGTTCCCAATCACCGGAACGCTCTTCACCGCCTGCACCACCGAACGAATTCCCGCGAGATTCACCGAGCCACCAAAACCTTGTTCACGTGTCCGGCCGTGCACGAAAATCGCGGCCACACCCACATCTTCCAGCGCGCGCGCCAGGTCCGGCGCGGTGATGTTCTGGTCATCCCAGCCCAGGCGCATCTTGGCGGTGACGGGAATTTTGACCGCGTCCACCATGCCTTTGACCAGCGCGGCCGTTTTGTCGAGCTCCGTCATCATCGCCGAGCCGCCGCCGATTTTGACCACCTTGCGGACCGGACAACCCATGTTGATATCCACCGAAGCCACGCCGATGGATTCCAGGTATGCCGCCGCGTCGCGCATTTCTTCCGGAACCGAACCGAAGAGCTGGACCGCCATCGGCGAATCTTCCGGCCGCGTTTCAATGAGCTTCAATGCCTTCCCGCGTTTCTCCAGCAGAGACCGCGCATTGACCAGATCGGTCGTGCAAAGCCCCACGCCGCCGAGCTCCCGCACGACCAGGCGGAACGGCAGATTCGTGTACCCCGCCAGCGGCGAGAGAAACAAATTCGACGGCAATGTCAGCGATCCGAGACGCATGTCGGGTGATTATAGCGTGATTGGTTAAATAAGTTAAATGAGTTAAATCGGTTAAATGAGGTCTTTCCGTAGT
>DASXHY010000411.1:0-2768 GCA_036488095.1 Verrucomicrobiia bacterium
TGGGTTTTATCGAACACAATAAAGCTCTCTGCATGCTTTCTGTGCTGATCAACACGCACATGCTGCAAGCGGCGTTGAAACATGGGACCAAGCGCTTTTTTTACGCCTCCTCCGCGTGCGTCTACAACGGAGACAAGCAGAAAACGTTTGAAGCTCCCTCCTTGAAAGAAGAGGATGCCTATCCGGCCCTGGCGGAAGACGGTTACGGCTGGGAAAAATTATTTTCAGAAAGAATGTCGCGGCACTTCCGCGAAGATTTTGGTCTTTACACGCGCGTCGCGCGATTTCACAACGTATACGGCCCGTGGGGAACCTGGTTCGGCGGGCGCGAGAAGGCGCCGGCGGCCATCTGCCGAAAAGTGATTGAAGCCAAAGTTTCGGGCAAACATGAAATCGAAATTTGGGGCAGCGGTGTGCAGACGCGCAGCTTCATGTACATTGACGACTGCACGGACGGCATTCAACGAATCACAAATTCAGACATTATTGAGCCGATCAACCTGGGGTCGAGCGAGGCCGTGACCATCAATCAACTGGTGGACATGGCTGAAGACATCGCGGGGATCAAGCTAAAACGAAATTATGATTTGACCGCGCCGAAGGGCGTCAACGGGCGGAACAGTGACAATACGTTAATCCAAAAATATCTGCACTGGGAACCGAGCACGCCGCTTCGCGTGGGCCTCGAAAAAACGTACCGGTGGATTTTTGACCAGTACATGGCGCGGGAACGCGGCGAAGCGGGAGTGGTGCGCGAAGCGGGAATCGTGCGGTAAGGGCCGGCGCACGGGAAAATTCTTAGTCGCGTTTCAGAAAAACAAAACCATTTAACACTGAGGGCACAGAGAGCACCGAGAAAAGCGAGAATGAGAAAGACTTAATTCGCTATCGTGGTTTCCTCTTTTTCCCGCCTCCGAATTTCTCTGTGGCCCTCTGTGTCCTCTGTGTTAAGCCTTTCGCTTTTACCTTAGTGAACTTCTACTTCGCCGGATGCAGCAACAGCTTCTGCACGCGCCAGTTGATCAATTCCCCAACATAAATCTCATTTTCAGATGGGCACGCGATTTCGTGAATCCACCCGAATTGCTTCATCTGCCTGCCTGTTCCGCCGAGCATGCCTAGAACTTTGCCGTCGAGGCTGATTTTGTACACGCGGCCAGGGAAAGCGTCTGATGCGTAGATCACCTGATTCGGTCCGGGCGTGATGCAAACGGTCCACGGTGCGCCGGGGCCCATGGTTCCCACCAGATCGACGGGCGGCTTGTTGCCGATGATCGGCACGGTGTTGGCGTAATCGAATGGTTCGCTGATCTTGATGTTGCGCAGATATTTGCCATCGCCGTCAAACACTTCGATGCGGGAATTGCCGCGGTTCGCGACATAAACATTTCCCTGCGCATCGGTTGCAATACTGTGAGGAGTGTTGAGCTGGCCGGGTCCACTGCCGGGTTCGCCAAACGACTTGATCCATTTGCCATTCTTGTCATATTTGGCGACGCGCGAATTGATGTAGCCGTCGCTGATGTACGTGTCGTCGGCCGCGTTCCAGGCCATGTCCGTCACCTGCCGAAATAGCCCATCTACGGGTGGCAGCGGCGGTTTCGGGTGCTTCAGCGGTTCGGTGCCTTCGTCGGAAGCTTCCATCTTGCGTCCGAACACCATGATCACCTGGCCATCGGGATTGAACTTGATGACCATGTCCGAGCCTTTGTCCGCGACCCAGATGTTGTCGTACTTGTCGATCCGTACCGTATGCGCGAAGGACCACGCGTAAAGGTTGTGGCCGATCTCGCGGATGAATTTTCCATCCTTATCGAATTCCAGGAGCTGCGCAGCGCTCGCGCCATAGGCCGGGCCGGTTGTATTGCCGCGCGAAAAAACAAAAATGTGTCCTTTGGAATTTACGGCCACGCCGGAAACTTCGCCGAGATACATGCCGGCCGGAAGTTTTACAGGGTTGGGCACGGAATCAAACGGAATTTCAGGAGCCGCCTGCGCGAACAGGCCGAGCGGGGCGCTAAGGAATAAGGCCAAAACGAGTGCCAATTTTTTCATCGAAATCTCCTCAGTTCTTTCTTCGTGGGCTTTGCGATCACCTTTTATACATTGGGCGACACCGCGAGCCCCGTGTTTTTTCAAAATTTAAAATTGTTGCGAACTTCGGGAGTCTATATCGCTTTGCCCCGCGAAGGCCAACGAAAAAGCACGTGCGTTTCTGTAGCGCCCGCCTTCAGGCGGGCATTTTTCCGCGATTGCAAATTGCCAACCTGAAGGTTGGCGCTACAATGGTTTCTCGATCTCCGAGGTGAACGTCATGTCCCAGGATTACTTGCTGAAAACCGAGCCTTCCGAATATTCCTTCGCCGACCTTTTGAAAGATGACACGACCGAATGGGAAGGCGTCACCGCTCCCGCCGCCGTAAAACATCTCCGTGAAATGGTTCCCGACGCGAGACTGATTATTTACGAAACGGGTTCGCGCAAAAGCGCGGTGGGAACAGCAAAGGTCACGTCCGTTGACGCGAGCGACCCCAAAAAACCGGTTGTAAAAATCAAGGCAGGGAAGGCGATTGCAAAACCGGTATCGCTCGAAACCATCAAAGCGAACAAATTATTTAAAGATTCGCCGCTAATCCGCATCGGCAGGCTTTCTGTGGTTCCGCTCACGGAGGAGCAATACGCAACTCTGGCTGGCGCTTAAAATTTAACCCAAAAATTTAAGTGGGACGATGTGGCATAGGCTTCAGCCTGTGCGCTTTTAGACCTTG
>DASXHY010000436.1:0-7007 GCA_036488095.1 Verrucomicrobiia bacterium
GCCAACGTAGAACGCTCCGGCAATCGTCCACGCCGAACCGGCATCGGTGACGATGGCCAGATTGCTTACGCTCGAAGTACCCAGCATTCCCAAGCCAGACAACGTGCCGCTGAAAACCGTGCCGCCGTTGGTGACGATGAACACGCTGTTCGGAGAGTAATCTCCGATCGAGAGGTTGCCGGCATTGGTCCAAATCGAACCTGCACCCGTCACGATGGCGGAATTCCCTCTGCCGCCTCCAGTCCCGAGCACGCCAAACGAAGACACCACCTTCCCTCCATTGGTGATAATCAATTGGTTGTTCGTCCCGGAGGATTGACCAAGATAGACATACGTGGATTGCCAGAGCGAACCTGGATCGGAGACCAATACGGTGTTGCTGCTCGAGTTGGGGGGATCGCCGCCAATATAGCCGTAAACATTTGTCACGGTGGACGCGCCGACGACATCCAGTTTGTTGAAAGAGCCGTTGTGGCCGACGTAAAAATTACCGGGATTGTCCCACACTGAACCGGCGCTCACTACGAGGCGATTGTTCGCCGCGGACCCATTCATTCCGATAAAGACAGTGCCGCTGGTCACAGAGGAGCCGTTGGTCACCACGAGCAGGGTAAAGCTGCCGTTGGTGCCAATCGTTACACCCGCCACATTTGTGGTCACGCCGTCGAGGACGGCCGTCTGCCCGTCGGATACGAGTTGTGAATGTGATACCAATGGTGCGCTGGCCATTAGTAGTACTGTTAAAAGAAAACAAAATCGGTGCCGAAGAACGGCAGTTGTGTCCATGAAACTTCTTTCTGAGTGTTAGTGAAAATTAAACATTTTTCAGAAGAAAATGGCAAGGCTCGATTCTTCGGAGATAAATCAAACTTGCTCAACAAATCAAAATAAATTTCTTTCCGCCTCCCGGTATTCGCGAGAAAATGGGAGTGTGCAAATCCGGTTCCTTCTCGGCCCCGCCGGCAGCGGCAAGACCTTCCGCTGCCTGTCGGAAATTCGCGCTGTTTTGAAGGCGTCGCCCGATGGGGCGCCGCTGATTTTGCTCGCGCCGAAGCAGGCCACTTTTCAACTCGAACGCCAGTTGCTCGCCGACGATTCGCTCCGCGGTTACACGCGCCTGCGCATCCTTTCCTTCGAACGGCTCGCGCGCTTTATTTTCGATCAATTGAGCCAACCGCCGCCTAAAATGCTCGATGAGGAGGGCCGGTTGATGGTGTTGCGCGCGTTGCTGGCGAAAAAGCGCGACGACCTGAAATTATTCCGCGCCAGCGCGCGGCTGACCGGTTTCGCGCAACAACTCAGCCTAGTGCTGCGGGAATTGCAAAGCCACCAGTTCACCCCGGACGCCCTGCGCAAGCTGGCCGCGGACGCGCGCGATTCCGGCGGGTTGTCGTTGAAACTCGACGACCTCGCATTGTTGCTGGAGAATTATCTAGGCTGGCTGCAGCAGCATGGGTTCCAGGACGCGGATTGCCTGATGTCCGCCGCGACAGATGCCTTAGAATCATCAATCATCAAGCATCAATCGTCAATCGTCGATGGCCTGTGGCTCGACGGCTTTGCCGAATTGTCGTCGCAGGAGTTGGAATTGCTCGCGGCGCTGGTGCCCCTTTGCCAGCGGGCGACGCTCGCTTTTTGTCTCGACCCGGAAGCGAAGGCGAATTCGTGGATTTCTCATTGGGCCGCAGTGCGGAAGACTGTGGAAGAATGCAAAAAACGCCTCGCCTCCGTGTCCGGCGCGACGATTTCCAGCGAATCCTTGCCGCGGCGTTCCAAAGAAAATCGCTTCTCCGCGCCCATCCTGGCTCAAGTCGAGCAGTCATGGTTGAACAAGGAATTCAAGTTTCCCGTTTCCCGTTTCACGCCGCCCGCTCCGCTGCGGTTCGTCACGTGCGCCAGTCCCGATGCCGAGGCGGTTTTTGCGGCGCGGGAAATCCTGAAGTTCATCCGCAACCACCGAAGTGACGGGACCCAAAATCGTTTTCGCGATGCCGCCATTCTTGTTCGCGATCTGGAAAAATATCACGAGCCGTTGCAGCGCGTTTTTTTGCGCTACGGGATTCCGTTCTTTCTCGATCGCCGCGAATCGGTATCGCATCACCCGCTGGCCGAACTCACCCGCAGCGCGTTGCGCACCATCGTCTATCAATGGCCGCACGACGATTGGTTCGCCGCGTTGAAGACCGGCCTCGTGCCCGTCGAGGAGTTGGAGATTGACCATCTCGAGAACGAGGCGCTCGCGCGCGGATGGAAAGGCGCAGCCTGGCAGGAGCCGATTCAGATCGAAAATAACCCCCGCCTTTCCGAGCGTCTCGAATCGCTGCGAAAAACGATTATCGCGCCGTTCAAAAAACTCGCGTCTCAACTCGCCGCGGTGCAGAACCAACCCACTGGCCCGCAACTCGCCGCCGCATTGCGCGCGTTTTGGGATGAATTAAACGTTGAGGAACAATTGGAGGCCTGGGCAGAAGCTGCGCCGTCCGCGGCGTTCACCGCGCCCGGTTCGGTTCATGCAACCGTCTGGGACCAGATGAATTCCTGGCTCGAAAACGTCTCGCTCGCGTTCGATGCGGAACCACTGGCGTTGCGCGACTGGCTACCGGTGCTCGAAACCGGCCTGGCGAACCTCACCGTGGGCGTGATTCCGCCCGCGCTCGACCAGGTGCTCATCGGCGCAATTGATCGCTCGCGCAATCCCGAATTGAAGCTGGCGCTCGTGCTGGGCATGAACGAAAACGTTTTTCCCGCCACGCCGAATCCGCCGGCGCTGCTCACGGACCCCGATCGCGAGGCGTTGAGCCGGCGCGGCGCGGAACTCGGCCCGGGTTTGCGCGAGCGGATGGCCCGCGAGCGTTACTTCGGTTACATCGCCTGCACACGCGCGAGCGAACAACTGGTGGTCACGTGCTCCCGGCAGGACGCGCGCGGCGGGGAAATGAATCCATCGCTATTCCTCACGGAGCTGGAGCGAATTTTTCCGAATATCGGAATGGAGGAATTTTCCGGCGAGCCGAAGATGAACGAAATCGAGCACGTCTTTGAATTATTGCCGCCATTGCTACGCGGAGAAATAGCCGGCGTGGGCGAATTGGAATCATTGCCGGGAATCGCACCCGTCGTGGACCAATGGCAACGCTGGCACGCGCTCGCCAGCCCGGACAAGCTCGTCCTGTCGCCTGCGGCCGCCAGCGCGCTTTATGGCCGCGAGTTGCGCACCTCCGTCAGCGCGCTGGAGACCTTTGCGGGTTGTCCGTTCGAGTTTTTTGTCCGTTACGGCCTGCGCGCGGACGAGCGCGTTTTGTTCGAGGCCGACCCGCGCCAGACCGGAAGTTTTCAGCACGAAATCCTCAGCCGTTTTCACGCGCAATTGCGGGGCGAAAATAAACGCTGGCGAGACATCACGCCGCAAAACGCCCGCGAACGCATCGCTGCGATTGGCCTCGAACTCTCGCGCACCTTTGGCGAAGGGCTTTTCGAGGCGGACGACCGCTCGCGATTCATGGCGCGCGCGTTGGTCGAACAATTGCAGAAATTAATGGCGGCGCTCGTCGGCTGGATGCGCCAATACGAATTCGATCCGCAGGAGGTGGAATTGTCGTTCGGAATAAACCCGAATGATTTGCCCGCGTGGCGGCTGCCGCTGGGTGATGGAAAACACCTCGTGCTCCGGGGCAAAATCGACCGCGTGGATTTGTGGCGCGCGCCGGACGCGGATGAAGCGCTGGCGGTGATTGTGGATTACAAGTCGAGCGGCGCAAAACTCGACCCCATTTTCATGCATCACGGAATGCAGTTGCAGCTTTTGTCTTACTTAAACGCGCTGCTGCATCTGCCCGAGCCGAAGAAAATCTTTGGCGTCAGTCGGATTTTGCCGGCGGGCGTGTTTTACGTTCCACTGCGCGCGCGACCCGATTCGGGCGACACGCGCCGCGAAGTCATCGAGCGCGCGGCGGAGACGACGTTCACGGCGTATCAACACACGGGCCGGTTCGACGGCGGAGCGATTTTGAAATTGGACAATCGCGCCCTGGACCGTGGTGACCAGTTCAAGTTCACGAAAAAGAAGGACGGCACGTTCAGCAAACGTGGAAATGAAGCGCTGACGCCGGAAGCGTTTGATGCATTGCTCGAAAAAATCGAGGCCGACTTGCGCAGTCACGGCGCGCGAATTTTCGCGGGCGATGTCGCGGCCCGGCCCTATCGCAAAGGGAACGAGCGCGCGTGCGACTGGTGCCAATGCCAGCCCGTGTGCCGCTTTGATTCGTGGATTCATCCGTTCAACGTCCTGCGCAAGCCGCCGGAAGAAAACGGAGGCGGCGAATGAGTTCGATGACAACTTCGCAACAAGCGGCGCTGACGGCGCGCGGAAACGTGCTGGTTGTGGCGGGCGCGGGAACGGGCAAAACGCATACGTTGGTGGAACGCTGCTGTTCGCTGCTGCTCGATGAAGGTTGCTCGCTGGATGAAATCCTGATGGTGACGTTCACCGACGCGGCGGCGGCAGAAATGCGAAAACGCATTCGCGCGCGGCTCGCGGAAAAGGCGGCGCAATCCACCGACGCGCGGTTGATCCAGCGGCTCGAGGAGCAAATTGCGCTGCTCGACACCGCCTATATTTCCACGCTGCACAGCTTCTGTTTGCGCCTGGTGCGCGAGCATTTTCACGACGAACGGCTGCGGCTCGATCCGGAGTTCGTAGTGCTGACCGAGGAGCAGGTGCACCTGTTGCGAAATAATGTTCTCGACGAGTTGCTCGAGGCGCATTACGGCGGCGCGTCGGACGACGCGCGCGCATTCCGGAAATTCGTGCTGGAACAGGTGAGCGGAAATGAATCGAAAGTGCGCGACCTCATCTGGCAATTGCATCGCTACTCCCGCTCGCTGGCGGATCCGGACGCGTGGTTTGAAAAACAGCTCGCCATGTTCGCCGAACCCGAACCGCTGCAATGGCGGCGCTGCTTGCTGACGGGATTCGACGAGTGGCGCGAACATTGGACCCGCGAACTGGAAACTTTTTCCGCCACGCCCAACATCGCCGATTGCATTGCCGCGCTAAACGCCGCGAAAGGAAATCTTTCTCCCGAAAAAATCGGCGAAGCGCTGGCCAAAATCCAGGATGCCTATGGTTGCAAATGGCCTTATGGCACAATCGGCACGGTGCGCGAGCGGGTCAAAGAGTTTTTTTCCGACGCGGCATTTCTGCAATCGCTCCTGCCCGGCGGAAACGGCGAGGACCCGCTGGCGCAGGATTGGGAATGGTCGCGCGGCCAGATGCAAACCTTGCTCCGGCTCGCTCGCGAGTTCGGCGAGTCGTTTGACGGCGCCAAGCGCGAGGCGGGCGGCGTGGATTTTGCCGACCTCGAGCAATTCGCCCTGCGGCTGCTTTGGGACGCGCCGGCAAACGGCCCTGCGTCCCTCGCACGCGAATGGCAGGCGCGATTTAAATTCGTTTTCGTGGATGAATACCAGGACATCAACGAAGCGCAGGACACGATCCTGCGCGCCATCAGCCGCGGGGGCACATCGGCGAATCGCTTTTTGGTCGGCGACGTGAAGCAAAGTATTTATCGGTTTCGACTGGCGGACCCGGGAATTTTTCAGGCTTACAAAAAGCAATGGACCGCCGATCCCAAATCGGGCCGCGCGATTCCGTTATCGGACAATTTTCGGAGCCGCGAAGCGCTGTTGGATTTTGTGAATTCATTTTTCGCCTTGTTCATGCGCAGTGAGATTGGCGGAGTGACGTATGATGCCGACGCGCATTTGAAATTCGGCGCGCCGGACAAGCGCGGGCAATTCAGCCGCCAGGCCGGCCAGGCGCCGCAGGTTGAAATTCACATTCGCACCAAGGCACGCGACGAGGGCACGATCGAAAATGACAACAACGGCGCGGAACCATCGGCGGGAGATTTGCCCGGCCTCGATGCGACGGAAAAGGAAGCGCGATCGGCGGCGTTGCAATTGAAAAAATTGCGCCGGGAGAAATTGCAGGTGTGGGATGATGAGAAAAAAGTTTCGCGCGCGGTCGAATGGCGGGACATGGTCGTGCTGCTGCGGTCGCCACGAAACAAGGCGGAAATTTTCGCTCGCGAATTTAATCGCGCCAGCGTGCCGCTGCACGTCAAACGCGAGGGTTTTTATAGCGTCACGGAAGTCAGCGATCTCATAAGCCTGCTGCAATTGCTCGACAATCCCATGCAGGACCTGCCGCTGTTGGCGGTTTTGCGTTCGCCACTGTGTGGCCTTTCGGTCGATGAACTCGCGATGATTCGCGCCGGGCAGCAGGACGACCGTTTTTGGACCGCAATGCTGAAATTCGGCGCGACCCGGCCAAAATTCTCGGGCGAAGCCAGCGAAATTGCGGTGGCCGCCCAGCCGAAACTGAAAAAATTTCTGACCTCCTTCGAGTCATGGCGGCGGCACGCGCGGCAGGGCGCGCTTTCCAATTGCATGAGGGAAATCCTGGACGCCACGCATTACGAATCGTTGATCCTGGCGCAGGAACGCGGCGAGGAACGGTTGGCTAACGTGAATCGTCTGTTGCGCCTGATGCGACAGTTCGATCCGTATCAACGCCAGGGACTGCTCCGTTTTCTAAGGTTCGTCGAAGCGCAACGCGATGCCGAGGCGGAGGAAGATCCGGCATCGCCGGCAGTCACGGACGCGGTCCGGTTGTTCAGCATTCATCAAAGCAAGGGTTTGGAATTTCCGGTGGTGGTGGTCGGCGATTTTGCGAAGTCATTTAATTTTGCGGACCTGCACGCGGACATTTTGCTCGATGCCGAATTCGGCCTGTGCCCGCGAATCGCGCCGCCAAACATCAACGGCCGTTATCCGAGCCTGCCGCACTGGCTCGGGCGGCGCCGGCAAAAGAAGGAGTTGCTGGGCGAGGAATTGCGCCTGCTCTACGTGGCCATGACGCGCGCGCGCGATCGGCTCGTCCTGGTGGGCAGCATCACGGCAAAGCAATTTGAGGCGCGCTGGAAACGAGATGGCGAAATTAATAC
>DASXHY010000442.1:0-1727 GCA_036488095.1 Verrucomicrobiia bacterium
ATCTTTAATAAGCGTACAAGGCAAAATGGGCGGACACAATAGAACTTGTCCCTAGACGTAGCGCGGCGTAATCCATTGGCCTTTGACTGCGCCTTATGTAATGCTATAGCGCTCGATTCTATCCGTGATATTGACAAGGGAAAGTGTGCGACGAACTCGATTCGTCCGTTTGCCATGAAGAGGAAACAGCCAGCAGGATTTCGCCGATGGTGACGCTCAACTCGATCAAGGATGCGCGGGAACGCATCCGTGGGGCTGTCGTGGTTACGCCCTTCGTTCATTCCGAGAAATTTTCGCAGCAAACAGGAAGCGTGATTTTTCTGAAGCTGGAAAACTTGCAGATGACCGGCGCGTTCAAGGAACGCGGCGCGCTCAACAAAATTCTCCTGCTCTCCGAAGAAGAACGTCAGCGCGGCGTGATCGCCGCGTCCGCCGGAAATCACGCGCAGGCCGTGGCCTACCATGCGACGAAGCGCGGCATCAAAGCGCAAATCTGCATGCCCCTGACCACGCCGCTCGTGAAAGTGTCCGCCACGCGCGGTTATGGCGCAGAAGTCATCCTGGCCGGTGCAAACTATGACGAGGCGTGCGAAGAAGCCATTCGCCGGTCAAAGGAATTCGGACTCACGTTCATTCATCCTTTTGATGATGAAGCGGTGATCGCAGGACAAGGGACACTCGGCCTTGAAATGCTTGAGCAGCACGGCGATCTCGATGCCGTCGTGATTCCAATCGGTGGCGGCGGTTTGATCGCGGGCGTGGCGTGCGCAGTGAAGGAAACCAATCCGAAAATCAAAGTGATCGGCGTGCAGTCTTCGAGGCTTGCGTCGATGAAGGCTGCGGTCGACAGCCACAAGATCGTCACTCTGCCCGCGAACAAAACCATCGCGGACGGCATCGCCGTGCGCTCCGCGGGCGCGCTTACATTTCCGCTGGTCCAGAAATATGTGGACGAAATTGTGACCGTGGACGAGGAAGAGATTGCTAGCGCGATTCTGCAGCTTCTGGAAAAAGAAAAAATGTTGGCCGAAGGCGCTGGCGCCGCAGCCACTGCCGCCCTGCTCAACAAGAAAACTCCGAATCACGGAAAAAAACTTGGCGTGCTGGTAAGCGCCGGAAATATTGACGTCTCGTTGCTCTCGCTGATTATTCGCCGTGGACTCGTCAAAGATGGCCGCCTCGTGCGCCTGCGAATCCATTTGCCGGATCGCCCCGGAGCGCTGCAAGAGCTTGCCGGCGTAATCGCCGTGCAAAAAGCGAACATCGTGGAGACGATGTACGACCGCGCGTATTACGGAGTGGTCCTCGGCGACGCCGTCATCGACATCACGATGGAAACGCGCGGCCCCGAGCACGTCGCAGATCTCACCTCCGCTCTCGATGCTGCAGGCTACACCTTCGAGCGAGTACAATAGTTTTTGTGGTGCCGGCGTCCCGCCGGCGGTTTTTGCGATTGCCGAGACCAGGAAAAACCCGCCGGCGGGACGCCGGCGCCACCAAAGCAAATGCGCAATTCCGATTTGCATCAAAATAAAAAACAGGAACATCGATGAATCCTAATCCGCTTTCATACCTGCACGATGAGCTAGCTGAACTGGAGGCCAAAGGCCAGCATTTCCGCCTCCGCGTGCTCGACGGGGAACAAAAACCCATCGCGCACTTCGACGGCAAAGATGTCATCAACCTCGGCTCCAATAATTATCTTGGCTTGACCACGCAAAAATCAC